>NZ_LZMJ01000060.1:0-18056 GCF_001665495.1 Rhodococcus sp. 852002-51564_SCH6189132-a | reverse complement strand
CAACTCGGAGACAGTCTGCCGTGGATGGGGTGGTCAGCTGGGGATTACCCGGTCAACAATCCATGACGAGCCACTAGGAGCGCAGCGTCGGCAGCACCGTCCGGAGCATCGATGGAATGTGTGTTCTGGGAACGGAATTCACCGCCGAACGTGGAGAGCCGGATGCTGACCTGCTCGAGTCGGACGGCGGCGTCTCGATCCAGTTCGTCGAATGTGCGCACCGCCGATTTCAGTTGGACCTCGAAGTTCATGGCGGTGTCGTCGAGACCCGCTTGCACGACGAGGTCGGTCTGCGCGTCGCCCGTGTGGGTTCGGGGTGCCTCGACCCGCGCGTCGTCGTGGACGGTGAAGCCGGCTGCAACCGCGTTGTCGACGATTCCGACGACGGTGGCGCGGGCGGGAATGAGCGTGTTTGCGGCGTCGCGGAGGGCGTCGACCTGCTCGTCGACAGCGCGGCTGATGCCTTGGCCGGCCACCCGGTCACTCCACGCACGTGCCGCGGCGGCCGCCCCGCCTTCACCGTCCCATCCACCGAATGTGGAGTCCACATTCCGGTCGACGCGGTGGGTCGACTCCCGGAATGTGTTGTTTGCGGACTCAACCGCGTCGGCAGCCGTGGTGAGCGCAGCCGGATCGAGCGAGCGGATCGCGGAAGGAGACAACATCTACGGGGCCGTTCCTTCGAAGTCGGATCCGACGGCCGCGAGTTGGCGGCTGAATTCCTCCTCGGCCACCTCGTAGTTCCGTGCGGCCGCTTCGGTGGCCTCGGCCATGCGTCGCAGGCAGTTGGCCATAGCGCGGTAGGCGGTGTCGAGTGGTGCTCCCGCGCGTCCGGCGACACCACCGACCGCTGAGGATGGCATCGCGCCCGCTACCGACTCGAGCGCCGCGGACGGTTCCAAAGCGTAGATGGTCTCGGCTTCTCCCTCCAGGGCATAGGCCAGGCTCTTCAACGAGTCCGGGTCGACCTTCAGCGCTGACATCAGCTCACCAACTCCTGTCCGGCAGACGTTCCATCAGGGTTGGACGCAGCAGCGTGACGATCGGTTCCCTCGACCGGGTGATTTTCGGAACGTTTCAGGCGATGCGGCCGAATGCTGTGATGGAGGAGTCGCGGAGAGATGTCAGCCGGGACGCGGTCGCGATCCTGGCGACCGCCCGTGACGCGGGCACGAGGAGCTGGGTGCGGCGTCGACGGGCACGGTCATAGCGCTGCAGAGCGATCGGTACCGGATGCTCGGACAACAGCGTCGCGAGTGTCGTGGCGTCGACGATTGCTTCGCATGCGCCGCGGCCGAGATTCGGTGCCATCGCATGCGCCGCGTCGCCGATCAGTGCGGTGTTGCCGCGGACGTACGACGGGAGACGGGGGGATTCGTACAGGTGGTGGTACATGACGTCGTCGGGGTCGAGGCGGCCGAGGATGTCGCGTACGCCGGGGTGCCAGTCGTGGAAGCGGCCGTACAGGTCGTCGAGGGTGCCGCCCGTGCCTTCGGTGGTGCGGACGGCGGCGAACCAGTTGGTGAGGTCGCCGTCGCGGTCGGTGATTCCGAAGAGCGCGCCGGGACCCCAGGTTTCTCCATGGTTCGTGGTGGAGCCGCCGACCCAGCCGCGCCACGCTCCGTACCCGGTGTGCACGGGCCGGTAGGCCGGACCGAACACCTCGTCACGTACCGCACTGCCGATTCCGTCCGCGCCGATCATCACGTCGTATCCGGCGAGGGCCGTGAGCGGTGGCGCGGGGGCGTCGAACTTCACGATGTGGTCGGGGAGGCCGGACAGCAGGATGTCGAGGAGGGCGGGCCGGGACACCATGACCGGTGCCCGGCGAAGGTCCCCGACGTGGGCGAGCACCACACCGTCCCAGCGTCTGAGCGTCGCGGAGCGCTGTGGCACGCCGAGTTGTTCCACCCGTCCGCCGACGCCGGCAACTTCGAGTGCGGCCAGGGCAGGAGGCCACATCCCGAGCGCGGTGCCGGTGCGCGGAGGCTCCGGAGATCGTTCGAAGACGTCGATGTGCCATCCGTGGCGGAGGAGGGTGTTCGCGGCGGTGAGCCCTCCGATTCCGCCGCCGAGGATCGCTGCACTGCCTGGTTTCACGGTCATGTCATGACGGTACTACGTATGTAGTGGACAGTCACTACCCCTGTAGTGATCCTCGTAGAATGTCTCTCGTGACCGACAAACGCGCCACCGTCCTCGACGCCGCAATCGAACTCGTGGGGACCGAAGGATTGCGCGCCCTCACCCACCGCCGCGTGGATGCCATCGCCGGTGTGCCGGCCGGCTCCACGTCGAACTACTTCCGCACCCGCCAGGCTCTCGTCGAAGGGGTGCTCGACAGGCTCCTCGAGCGGGACCGGGTCCAGCTCGAGGCGATCGGCGCCGCGTTGCCGGGGGACGCACGTGAGCTCGAAGACCTGGCGCACGGATATGTGATGTTCGTGACGGGGGACGACCTCGTGCGGACCCGCGCACGCTTCGCGATGTTCGTCGAGGCGATGGCGACGCCCGAACTGCGTGCCGGGGTCGAAACCCGCCGCAGCGAACTGCGCGGATGGATCGGGACCGTGCTCGCGGGCCTCGGCGTCGACGATTCCGCCACCGCCGCGCGGGTTCTCATCGACTACCTGGACGGACTGATCCTGCATCGCTGCACCTCGCAGGACGACGGGCCGGACCCGCGCGACGGCGTGTCCCGAATGGTGCGAATGCTGCTTTCCACGGCAGGGTGACGCCCGCGATTCCGGTGCGTTACGGCTGCGTTTCCGCAGGTGGGCGGAAGAATAGGGCAGGCTTGCTTGCATTACCCCCCGCCACCTGGCATATCGTTCGTTTCGAAGACGGTGGGACCACGACGTTCCACCGGTCGCCGGGTCCACGCTCGCGCTGCCGAAAAGGCACCCGCACCGTCGCGGATGAGCGGATACTGGCGATGTCGAAGGTATCGGGCACCCGGCCGATACCCGTCTACGGCAGTAGATGGCCATCAGCGCTGCTGGTCGTCGGTGCTATCGCATCAACGAAGGCTAGGTATGACTCATCTCCCCGGGCCTCGAGGGCTCTACCACCCGGCGAACGAGCACGACTCCTGTGGCGTCGCGTTCGTCGTCGACATGCACGGTCGTCGCAGTCGCGACATCGTGGAGAAGGCGATCACCGCCCTGGTGAATCTCGAACACCGCGGTGCAGCGGGAGCGGAACAGAACACCGGCGACGGCGCCGGCATCCTGATCCAGGTCCCCGACGCCTACTTCCGTGAGGTCGTCGACTTCGATCTTCCCGCCGAAGGCGCATACGCGACCGGTATCGCGTTCCTGCCCAAGGACACCGCCAAGGCCGACGCCGCGGCCGCCGAGGTCGACCGCATCGTCGCCGAAGAGGGCCTCGAGGTCCTCGGCTGGCGCGAGGTGCCGATCGACGAGTCCGAGCTGGGTTCCATGGCCAAGGACGCCATGCCCACCTTCCGGCAGATCTTCATCGCCTCCGGCGCCCGCGCGCTCACCGGCCTCGAGCTCGAGCGCCGCGCGTACGTCGTGCGCAAGCGCACCGAGCACGAGCTCGGCCACCACGGCGCGGGCGAGGACGGTCCCGGCAGCGAGACCGTCTACTTCCCGAGCCTGTCGGCGTCGACCTTCGTCTACAAGGGCATGCTCACCACGCCCCAGATGAAGGGCTTCTACCGCGACCTGCAGGACGAGCGCGTCGTCTCGGCCCTCGGTCTCGTGCACTCGCGCTTCTCCACCAACACGTTCCCGTCGTGGCCGCTCGCGCATCCCTTCCGCCGCGTGGCGCACAACGGCGAGATCAACACCGTCACGGGCAATGCCAACTGGATGCGCGCCCGTGAGGCACTCATCGACACCGAGGTCTTCGGCGGTCGCGACAAGCTCGAGAAGATCTTCCCGGTCTGCACGCCGGGTGCGTCCGACACCGCGCGTTTCGACGAGGTGCTCGAACTGCTGCACCTCGGTGGTCGCAGCCTGCCGCACGCCGTGCTCATGATGATCCCCGAGGCGTGGGAGCGCCACGACTCGATGGATCCGGCCCGTCGCGCGTTCTACGAGTACCACGCGGCCCTCATGGAGCCGTGGGACGGACCGGCCTCGGTGTGCTTCACCGACGGCACCGTCATCGGCGCCGTGCTCGACCGCAACGGCCTGCGCCCCTCACGTGCCTGGGTCACCGACGACGGCCTCGTCGTCATGGCCTCCGAGGTGGGTGTGCTCGACATCCCCACCGAGAAGATCGTCAGCAAGCGTCGCCTGCAGCCGGGCCGCATGTTCCTCGTCGACACGGCCAAGGGCCGCATCGTCGAGGACGAGGAGATCAAGCGCGAGCTCGCCGCCGAGCATCCCTACGAGGAGTGGGTCGCAGGCGGCGTCACCCGTCTCGAGGATCTGCCCGAGAGCAAGTACACCTACATGTCGCACGAGCGTGTCGTGCTGCGGCAGCAGGTATTCGGCTACACCCGCGAAGAGGTCGACCTCCTCGTCAAGCCGATGGCGGCCTCCGGAGCCGAGGCGCTCGGCTCGATGGGCACCGACACGCCGATCGCCGTGCTGTCGTCGCGTCCGCGTCAGCTGTTCGACTTCTTCTCGCAGCTGTTCGCCCAGGTCACCAACCCGCCGCTCGACGCCATCCGCGAGGAGATCGTCACCAGCATGGGCGGCATGCTCGGCCCCGAGGGCGACCTGCTGAACCCGACCGAGGCGTCGTGCCGGCAGATTCTCATCGGTGCGCCGGTCATCGACAACGACGACCTGCAGAAGCTCATCCACGTCAACGACGAGAAGCAGTTCCCCGGCTTCAACAGCGTCATCATCCGCGGCCTGTACCCGGTCGCGGAGGGCGGTGAGGGTCTGCGTCGCGCCCTCGCCTCGATCCGCGAGCAGGTCTCGCAGGCCATCGAGAAGGGCGCACGCCTGATCGTGCTGTCCGACCGCGAGTCCGACGAGAAGCTGGCGCCGATCCCGTCGCTGCTGCTCACCTCCGCGGTGCACCACCACCTCGTCCGCGAGAAGACCCGCACCAAGGTCGGTCTGCTCGTCGAGGCCGGCGACGCCCGCGAGGTCCACCACATCGCCGCCCTGTGCGGTTTCGGTGCGGCCGTGGTCAACCCGTACATGGCGTTCGAGAGCATCGACGAGCTGTTGCAGAACGGCGACCTGCCCGAGGGCATGACCCTCGACAAGGCCATCGCCAACTACATCAAGGCGGCCTCGAAGGGCGTGCTCAAGGTGATGTCCAAGATGGGCATCTCCACGCTCGCCTCCTACACCGGTGCGCAGCTGTTCCAGGTCATCGGCCTGTCGCAGGAACTCGTCGACGAGTACTTCACCGGTCTGCAGTCGCAGCTCGGCGGTGTCGGTCTCGACGAGATCGCCGCGGACGTCGCGGCCCGTCACCGCACGGCCTTCCTCGACCGCCAGTCCGAGCGCGCGCACCGCGAGCTCGAGGTGGGTGGCGAGTACCAGTGGCGTCGTGAGGGCGAGTACCACCTGTTCAACCCGGACACGGTGTTCAAGCTCCAGCACGCGACCCGCACCGGCCAGTACTCGATCTTCAAGGAGTACACGAAGCTCGTCGACGACCAGTCGGAGCGACTCGCGTCGCTGCGCGGTCTGTTCGAGTTCAAGAAGGGCGTGCGCCCGCCGGTGCCGCTCGACGAGGTCGAGCCGGCGAGCGAGATCGTCAAGCGCTTCTCGACCGGTGCGATGAGCTACGGCTCCATCTCGGCCGAGGCGCACGAGACCCTCGCGATCGCGATGAACCGTCTCGGTGGCCGCTCGAACTCCGGTGAGGGCGGCGAGCATCCGAGCCGTTTCACCCCGGACGAGAACGGCGACTGGCGGCGCTCGGCGATCAAGCAGGTCGCCTCGGGTCGCTTCGGTGTGACCGCGCACTACCTGAGCAACTGCACCGACATCCAGATCAAGATGGCGCAGGGCGCGAAGCCCGGTGAGGGCGGCCAGCTGCCGCCGCACAAGGTGTACCCGTGGGTCGCCGAGGTCCGTGGTTCGACGCCCGGCGTCGGCCTGATCTCGCCGCCGCCGCACCACGACATCTACTCGATCGAGGATCTCGCGCAGCTGATCCACGACCTGAAGAACGCCAACCCGAAGGCCCGCATCCACGTGAAGCTGGTCTCCGAGCTCGGTGTCGGCACGGTCGCCGCGGGTGTGTCGAAGGCACACGCCGACGTCGTGCTCATCTCGGGTCACGACGGTGGTACCGGCGCGTCGCCGCTGACCTCCCTCAAGCACGCGGGTGCTCCCTGGGAGATCGGTCTCGCCGAGACCCAGCAGACGCTGATGCTCAACGGTCTGCGCGACCGCATCGTCGTGCAGGTCGACGGCCAGATGAAGACCGGCCGCGACGTCGTGGTCGCCGCTCTCCTCGGCGCCGAGGAGTACGGTTTCGCGACCGCGCCGCTCGTGGTCTCGGGCTGCATCATGATGCGTGTGTGCCACCTCGACACCTGCCCCGTGGGTGTCGCGACGCAGAACCCGGTGCTGCGCAAGCGGTTCACCGGTAAGCCGGAGTTCGTCGAGAACTTCATGCTGTACATCGCCGAAGAGGTGCGCGAGTACCTCGCCGAACTCGGTTTCCGCAGTCTCGACGAGGCCATCGGCCAGGTGGACGTCCTCGACACCCGCAAGGCCGTCGAGCACTACCGCGCGTCGAAGCTCGACCTGTCGCCGCTGCTCGAGAAGGTCACCTCCCCGATCTTCGGTGAGCAGGACATGCACTGCACCAAGGAGCAGTACCACGCTCTCGACAAGGCACTCGACAACGAGCTGATCGCGAAAGCGCAGCCTGCTCTCGAGTCGGGTACGTCGGTCTCGTTCGACACTCCGATCACCAACGTCAACCGCACCGTCGGCACGATGCTCGGCCACGAGCTCACCAAGAAGTACGGTGCGGAAGGGTTGCCGGACAACACGATCGACATCACCTTCGCAGGTTCGGCCGGCAACAGCTTCGGTGCGTTCGTCCCGCGCGGCATCACGATGCGGCTCAACGGCGACGCGAACGACTTCGTCGGCAAGGGCCTGTCGGGTGGTCGCATCATCGTGCGCCCGCCGCACAATGCGGCCGAGGGTTTCGTGCCCGAGGACAACATCATCGCCGGCAACGTCATCCTGTTCGGTGCCACCTCGGGTGAGGTCCTCATCCGTGGCATCGCGGGTGAGCGCTTCGCGGTCCGCAACTCCGGAGCCACGGCCGTCGTCGAAGGCGTCGGCGACCACGGCTGCGAGTACATGACGGGTGGCAAGGTCGTCATCCTCGGCAAGACCGGCCGCAACTTCGGTGCGGGCATGTCCGGTGGCGTCGCGTTCGTGTACAACCCGGACAAGGACTTCGAGAACAACCTGAACACCGAGCTGGTCGACCTCGAGGATCTCGAGGGCGAGGACTTCGCGTGGCTCAAGGGCGCCGTCGAACGGCATCGTGACGAAACGGGCTCCGAGGTCGCAGCCCGCATCCTGGCCGACTGGTCACAACAGGTCAGCCACTTCGCGAAGGTCATGCCTCGCGATTACAAGAAGGTACTCATGGCTATCAAGGACGCCACCATCCGTGGTGCGAACGTGGACGAGGCGATCATGGAGGCTGCTCGTGGCTGATCCCACCGGTTTCCTCAAGCACGGTTCCCGCGAGACGCCGGTCCGCCGGCCTGTCCCGCTGCGACTCCTCGACTGGAAGGAGGTCTACGAGCCGTTCCCGCTCGACACCCTCCGGACCCAGGCAAGCCGTTGCATGGACTGCGGTATCCCCTTTTGCCACAACGGTTGCCCGCTCGGGAATCTCATCCCCGAGTGGAACGACCTCGCCTACAAGGGTAAGTGGGAGGACGGGATCGAGCGTCTCCACGCCACGAACAACTTCCCCGAGTTCACCGGCCGGCTCTGCCCGGCGCCCTGTGAGGCGTCGTGCGTGCTCGGCATCAACCAGGACCCGGTGACCATCAAGCAGGTCGAGGTCGAGCTGGTCGAGAAGGCCTTCGACGACGGCCGCGTCAAGCCGGTTCCGCCGTCGAAGCTCACCGGCCGCAAGGTCGCGGTAGTCGGCTCCGGGCCTGCCGGTCTCGCTGCGGCACAGCAGCTCACGCGTGCCGGTCACTCGGTGACGGTGTTCGAGCGGGCCGACCGCATCGGTGGTCTTCTCCGTTACGGCATCCCCGAGTTCAAGATGGAGAAGCGCTTCATCGACCGCCGTCTCGCGCAGATGGAGGCCGAGGGCACCGTCTTCAAGCCGGGCGTGAACGTGGGTGTCGACATCACCGCCGATGAGCTGCGCGAGCAGTTCGACGCCGTGGTGCTCGCCGGCGGCGCGACCGTCGCCCGCGACCTGCAGATCCCCGGACGCGAGCTCGACGGCATCCACCAGGCGATGGAGTTCCTGCCGATCGCCAACCGCGTGCAGCTCGGCGATCTGCCGGCCCCGACCATCACGGCCGAGGGTAAGAAGGTCGTCATCATCGGCGGTGGCGACACCGGCGCCGACTGCCTGGGCACCTCGCACCGTCAGGGTGCGGAGAGCGTCCACCAGTTCGAGATCATGCCGCGGCCGCCGGAGCAGCGCGCCGAGTCCACCCCGTGGCCGACCTACCCCCTCATGTACCGCGTCTCGTCGGCGCACGAGGAGGGCGGCGAGCGCGTCTTCTCCGTCAACACCGAGGAATTCATCGGCAAGGACGGCAAGGTCACCGCGCTGAAGGCGCACGAGGTGCAGATGGTCGACGGTCGCTTCGAGAAGGTCGAAGGAAGCGACTTCGAACTCGAGGCCGATCTGGTGCTGCTCGCGATGGGCTTCACCGGTGCCGAGAAGCCGGGTCTGCTCACCGATCTCGGGGTCGACTTCGACCAGCGTGGCAACGTCGCCCGTTCGTCGGAGTGGTCCACCAACGTCGACGGTGTCTTCGTCGCCGGCGACATGGGTCGCGGACAGTCGCTCATCGTCTGGGCGATCGCCGAGGGTCGCGCGTGCGCCGCTGCGGTGGACCGCTTCCTCGAGGGTGAGACGGCGTTGCCGGCGCCGATCGCGACCACCACGATGCCGCAGCGCTGAACGAGGTACGACCACTGGGCCGCACACCGGAAGGTGTGCGGCCCAGTGGCGTTCGGGGGCGGCGTTCGTGGGTGGGGTCAGGCGTCGACGAGCGACGCGGGATCGGTGTCGGTTGCGGTGGCCGGCGCCGGTTCGGGTGTGGCCTCCTCGCGCCGCCGCGCGAGGAGGCGATCCACGGCCCACGATCCGGAGCCGAGGAAGATCAGGACGAACATCGCCCAGCAGAACAGCGCGGCGGATTCACCGTCGTTCTGGATGGGCAGTGCGCCGTCGGCCTGGTGACCCCAGAAGTAGGCGTACGCCATCGATCCGGAGCCGAGGAAGGCCGCGAGCCGGGTACCGAGACCGACGATCAGGGCGGTGCCGCACACGACCTGGATGATCGCACCCCACCAGCCGGGCCATGCGCCGAGTTGTGCGGTGGTTCCGCCGTAGGGTTCCGCCGGCCACGCCCACAGGCTCGTGGTGCCGTGGCAGAGGAACAGGAAACCGACGGCGATGCGGAAGGCGGCGACGGCGTGATCGCCGAAACGGTCCGGCCAATGGCGCACTGAGTTCATCACGTGCGGAAGTAAAGCATGCCTACCCTTACATGCGGGGTGCTTGGTCATCGTTCCTCGGGTTTCGGTGGAGCTGCCCCTGCTTTCCGGGGGTGGATCCACAGAAATCCGCTCAACAGGGACCACCGGACGCGCTGTGCTTGTGATATTTCCGTGTCGCCGGGCGTCGCACCCGTTATGGTTCTGCGCATGACGGCTACGAGACGGGCACTGGCGACGGTCGTGATGGGTGCGGGTGCCGTCGTGGCTGCCGTCGCGGCGGCTCCGGCCGCGACCGCGGACCCTGCGGACGCGTGCATCCGCAACGGTGGCGGGCTCGTGACGATCGACGGCGCCGAGCCCGTCCCACCGGTTTTCGGATTCGACGGTCCCCGCCTGCTCGGACTCCAGGGCGGCGTCGGCAACGCATGCATCACCAACGTGGGTCCCGGCGCCGTGACCGTCACGCATCCCGAGGGGCGTGTCCCGGGACGCACCGAGGTGTCCACCGCGCTCGTGGAGATGCGGGTCGACGGCGGGCTCGGCAACGTCGCCGTCACCAATGTCGGTACCGGTGCGGTCACGGTGCACCGGACGGAGGTCACGCCCGAGCCCGTTGCGGGGCCTGCACAGGCTCCGCTCCCCGGGATGCCGGAGCTGATCCTCGACGCGGGAACCGACGGCGTCTTCGTCACGAATGTCGGTACGGGCGGTGTCACGGTCGTCGACCGTGCCGTCGCGCCGGCGGAGCTCCCGGCCCCGCCACCGCCTCCGCCGGGCGCAGTGGTCACCGATCCGTTCAGTGGAAACATCTATGTGACAAACCTTTTCGGGCCCGACATCGTCGTCGCGGAACCCGCCTCGACCGCCGAAGGGAGCGTCGTCGAGCGGCCGGTTCCGGGAACGGCGGTCGACTACGGGACGGGCAACGTCTTCGTGACGAACATCGGTGGGGGACAGGTGACCGTCGTCCGCGGCTGATCCGCCGGCCCCGTCGTTTCCCGACAACGTTCCGGACTCGGATACATCACATCCGGTTCACGAATATGTCATCCTTCTACTCGATACTGCCGGGGAGGGACGCGGCACCAGGACAGTAGCGGGGCGGGGACATGGCTATGAGAAGAGTGTGGGCGGCAACGGTGGCCGCAGTGGCGGCATGTGCAGCAGTATTCGCTGCAATGCCTGCGGCGCAAGCCAATCCGCCCGGATGTCCGACCCTGAACGTGGTCGCTGTGCCTGGAACATGGGAGACCTCGAACACCCCCGACCCCGGCCGCGGGAACGGCATGCTCGCCCAGGTCACGTCCAATCTTCCCGCCGGCGCCCGCGTCGACTACGTCGCGTATCCCGCCACGGCCTTTCCGTGGGAGGGCGACGTGTACGCGGCCTCCCGCAATCGCGCCGTCGACAACGCACGCGGCATCATCGCGGCCACCGCCGAGCGGTGCCCCCTCACGAACTTCGCCCTCGTCGGCTACAGCCAGGGTGCCGATGCCGCAGGCGATCTCGCCGCCGAGATCGGCACCGGGCTGGGAGTGATCGGTCCGCACCGCCTCGTCGCGGTGGGTCTGCTGTCCGATCCGCGCCGCTCCGAACTCGACCCGTTCGTCGGTCCGCCCGTCGCCGGCACCGGTGCGGGAGGTGCCCGCGCGGGAGGCTTCGGATTCGTAACGCCCAACGTGCGCACCATCTGCGCGGTGGGCGACCTCTACTGCTCGACGCCGCCGGAGGACTTCGTCACGCGACTGGCCGGCTTCCTCGCGATCTCGGCGGGCAGCCCGTTCGAGCAGCTCGAGAACTACCGCGACGAGGCGACGGCGCTCTACAACGACATCATGACCGCCGGGGGCATCCCGATGCTGCAGCTACAGCTCACGCCCGAGGCGAACGAGCTGCGCGAGCAGAAGATCCGAACCTTCTACGAGTCGCAGATCCACCAGGACTACTCGAACTACGTGGTCGACGGTCGCGGAACGACGGCCACGCGGTGGCTGCACGACTGGATCGCCTCGAAGACCTGACCATCAATCGATGTCGAATCGTGCGCCCACACGCATGACACGGGGCGCGAAGCGCATCAGCCACTTGCGGACCTTCGCGCCCGGGGCGACCGTCACCACAGGCTTGTTGTGACGGACAGCCCCGACGATCGCCTTGGCCACCTTCTCCGGCGCGATGTGCAGGCGCCGGTACATCGCGAGGGTGCGGGTGCGTCGTGCTGCTCGTAGTTCCTTGTTCGGCGCGACGTACTCCGTCGCCCGGGTGAGGTTGGTGTCCACCAGGTCGGGACACACGACGGTCACGCCGATCCCGTGTTCGAGCAGTTCGGCGCGCAGGCACTCCGACAGCATGAACACCCCGGCCTTGCTCGTCGTGTAGGCGGCGAGGTTGCGTTGCGGCATGTACGCCGCGGCCGACGAGACGTTGACGATCTGCCCGCCCGTGCCGGCCTCGATCATCTGCTCCGTGAAGGCGCGGCAGCCGTAGACCACTCCCCAGAAGTTCACGTCCATCACGTTCTCGAAGACGCTCTGCGGAGTGTCGGCGAAGGCACCGATGACACCGATGCCCGCGTTGTTGACGAGCACGTCGGCGACGCCGTGCCGTTCGCGAACGGTCTGCGCGAACTTCCGGACCTGCTGTTCGTCGGAGACGTCGAGTTCGTAGGCGTGAGCGGCGCCGCCGAAGACGGCCTCGGAACCTCCGGCACCGGGAGCCGGGACGTTCACGAGCGCCACCGTCTCGCGGGCGCTGTCGAGATCCTTGTCTGCCACGACGACGATGGCACCTTCGGCGGCGAAGGCGATCGCCGAGGCCCGGCCGATCCCGCCACCACCACCGGTGACGACGACGAGGGCGCCGGTCAGGTCGCGCAGGCGGCTGCGTAGTGCAGCGCCGGCGCGCCAGCGGCGTATCTGGGCGATCCGAGAGGTCACCCCACCATCGTGACGCACTCGCCGCGTGTGGTCCGGTCAGTACAGGAACTCGCGGTAGAGCTCGCGTTTGCCCGGCTCGGCGTCGGCCGGGATCTCGATCGAGTGGAGTTCGGCGTGCATGTCGCGCATCGAGGGGACCGCCGCACGGTCGGGATAGGTCGACGGATCCCACAGCTTGGCGCGGAGCAACGCCCGCGCGCAGTGCAGGAAGACCTCGTCGATCTGCACGATCACAGCGAGCTGCGCCGGCTTGTTCTGCAGCGACAGCTTCCCGAGCAGGTCGGGGTCGGTCGACAGCGTGGCGCGGCCGTTGATCCGCAGCACCTCCTCGTCGCCGGGGACGAAGAACAGCAGCCCGACGTGAGGGTTCTCGAGGATGTTCCGGTACGAGTCGGCGCGGCGATTGCCGGGCCGGTCGGGCAGCGCGATCGTGTGGTCGTCGAGGACGAGCACCGCCGACTCGATGTCGCCGCGCGGCGAGCAGTCGCAGTTGCCGACGGCGTCGGCGGTGGCGATCGTGAAGAACCGCGCCAGCGACAGGAAATGCCTGATGAGCGGCGTCAGGTGTGGTCGCGCCTTGTCGACGATCGCCGGGTGCGGAATGCCCAGGACGGCCTCGAGCTCGTCCTGTGTCCGTATCCCGCCCTGTACGAGTTCGTCGATCCTGTCCGCATCCATCCGGTGCACCTCCGGCGGTGACCGTATCAATCCTGCACGGGAAGATCACGTCGGCGTCCGTGTCATGCCCTGGTCAGGGGCTGCACAGTCGATTGCTTCCGGTCACCGGGACGACCCGGGAGGCAGGACTCCGGACCCCGGTAGAACGGGTGGCGACGCCCCCGCCCGGAAGGATCGAGATGACCGACTCCGCCCTGCTGGCCTCCCTCCTCGAACGCGTACAGCTCCTCGAGGACAAGGCTGCGATCCACGAGGTCCTCACGGCGTACGGCCCGGCCGTCGACGCCGGTGACGCCGAGGCGGTGGGGGAACTGTGGGCCGAGGACGCCGTCTACGACGTCGACATCCGCCTGATGGAGGGTCGCGACGCCATCATGAAGATGGTGCGCACCCGACCGCACCAGGACTACATCGAGGAGGGCTGCGGTCATCTGCTCGACCCGGTGCACATCCGGGTCGACGGCGACACCGCCGTCGCGACCTGCTACTCCCTGCTGCTGCGCCGCAACGCCGATTCGGATTCGTTCCGGGTGTGGCGGGTGAGCGCCAATCGTTTCGAACTCGCCCGGATCGACGGCAGCTGGAAGATCGTGCGCCGCACGTCGCGGTTGCTCGACGGCAGCACCGCCGCCCGTGACCTCCTCGCGAGCGCACGGCGCTGAACCCACGACTCGCGGGTGGGCGCTGGGGGCTCACCCGCGGCCGGCTCCCGGGGCGCTCACACGCGCAGGGTGTCGCGTACGTGCCCGGTCTCGTTGATCGACGCGACGCGGCGCGCGCCGCTGCGTGAGACGAGGATGCGCGTCACCGACGCGTACTCGATGGGGAACATCAGCGGCCGGGGCAGCTCGAGCAGGTGCTGCAGCACGATGTTCACGACCCCACCGTGGGCGAACAGCGCCACGGTCTCGGCGTGGTCGCACGTGTCCACCACGTGGTCGATCCCTCGCAGCACCCGCGTGCGGAAGGCGTCCCCGTCCACGAAATCGGGCAGGTGACCTGCCAGGATGCGCTTGTAGGCGGCCGGTGCGACGTCCTTCGCGGCGTCGATCGTGAAGTAGTGGTCGTGGCCGTAGTCGTACTCGGCAATGTCCTCCATCTTCTCCACGTCGAGCCCGCGTCGTTCCGCGACCGGCTCGGCCGTCTGCAGGGCCCGCAACTGCGGGCTCGAGAACAGGCGGGTGATGTTGTAGGGGGACAGCGCGTCCGGCAACCGCGACGCCTGGAGACGACCGGCCTCCGTGAGCGGCGGGTCGGCGCCCCCGGTCTCGGCGCGGGCGTTGTTCGGCTCGGCGTGACGGATCAGGAGTAGCTGCACGACCTCACGATGCCAGGTGGAGCGGTTTCACGTGAAACCACCCGTCAGGAGCGCCGCGGCTTCGTGAACGGGAACGCCAGCGACTCGCGGATGCTCCCTCCCAGTACGAGCATCACGATCCGGTCGACACCCATACCGAGGCCGCCGGTGGGAGGCATCGCGTATTCGAGTGCTTCGAGGAACTCCTCGTCGAGTTCCATCGCCTCCTCGTCACCGCCCGCGGCGAGCAGCGACTGCTCCGTGAGGCGAGCACGCTGGTCGAGCGGATCGGTGAGCTCGCTGTAGGCGGTCCCCAGCTCGACACCCCAGGCCACCAGGTCCCACTTCGCCGCGACACCCGGCTTGCGGGGGTGCGGCCGGGTCAACGGCGACACCGAGGTCGGGAAGTCGGTGTAGAAGGTGGGGAACTCCGTCTTCGATTCGACGAGGTGCTCGTACATCTCCTGCGCGGTGGCGCCGGCGTCCCAGGCCGGGTTGTAGGGGATCTCGTGTTCGTCGCACAGGCGTCGCAGGACGTCGACGGGGGTCTGCGCATCGACGAACGTCCCGAGCGCCTCGGAGATCGCGTCGTGGAAGGTCTTGACGGGCCACTCGCCGGAGATGTCGATCTCGACCGGGATACCGTCGGGTCCGGGCCGCAGGATGATCTCGCGTCCGTGTGCCGCGCGGGCCGCTGCCTGGATCAACTCGCGTGCGACCACCCGCATCTTCTCGTAGTCGCTGTGCGCCTCATATGCCTCGAGGATCGTGAACTCCGGGTTGTGCTTGAAATCCGCACCCTCGTTGCGGAACACCCGGCCGATCTCGAAGACCTTCGCCATGCCCGCGACGCACAACCGCTTCAGATACAGCTCGGGGGCGATCCGCAGGTACAGATCGGCGTCGTAGGCGTTGATGTGCGTGATGAACGGTGCGGCGTTCGCGCCGCCGTGCACCGACTGCAGGATGGGGGTCTCCACCTCGAGATAGCCGCGCGCCTGCAGTTCGTCGCGTAGCGACCGCACCACCGCGCTGCGTGCCGCGAGGTGGTCGCGTGCCCCGCGGTCGATCGCGAGATGCAGATAGCGTTGCCGCACGCGGGCTTCCGGGTCGACGAGGCCGTGGTACTTGTCGGGCAGCGGATGCAGGCACTTGCCGTCGATGCGCCACGAGTCGGCGAGCACCGAGATCTCGCCGGTGCGGCTGCGTCCCACCTCGCCCGACACCTCGACGAGGTCACCGAGGTCGAACAGGAAGCGTTGTCCGGCAACCCGTTGCCGGTCGATGAGGATCTGGATGTCGCCCGACCAGTCGCGCAGCACCGCGAACAGCACACCGCCGAAGTTGCGGATGCGCAGCAGGCGTCCCGCCACGGTCACCGGGGTGCCGGACTTCGCGGCCCGGGCCTCGGCGGCCGTGTGGGTCGGGGGATGCGCGACCGGATAGGGATCGACACCGTGCTCGACGATCCGCTGCAGGGTGTTCATCCGCACCTGGACCTGTTCGGGGCGGCGACGTCCGTGCGAGACGGCGGGCGTGCCGTCGGCAAGCTCGACGTCGGGTGCGCTGCCGTCGTTGTGCAGTTCTGCCGCGGCCACCTGGTCCTCGGGGAACGCCGAGTGTGTTCCCGTGTGCTGCTGGGTGTTCCGACGACCGAAGGTGGGGAGGGTGAGGAAGCCCTCGGCGATCGCCGACGCGAGCGCGACGCGCGGGATGAGCCGGTTGTCGCGGAAACACAGGAAGCGGGGCACCCATTCGGGGTGGTACTTGACGTTGGACCGGTACAACGCCTCGAGCTGCCACCACCGTGAGAAGAACAGCAGGATCGACCGCCACAACCGCAGGATCGGGCCGGCACCGATCCGCGCGCCCTCCTCGAAGACCGACCGGAAGACCGCGAAGTTCAACGAGATCCGCTCGACGTCGAATTCGGCACCGCGTGAGGCGAGCTCGGAGACCATGAGTTCGACGACGCCGTTGGGGGCCTGCGGGTCGCGGCGCATGAGGTCGAGTGACACGCCGTCCGATCCCCAGGGCACGAGCGAGAGCATCGCGACGACCTTGCCGTCCGCGACCGCTTCGACGAGCAGGCAGTCGCCGTCGAGCGGGTCGCCGAGCCGGCCGAGGGCCATCGAGAAACCGCGCTCGTTTTCGGTGTCGCGCCAGGCCTCGGCGCGCTGGATCGCCGCCGACAGCTCGATGGGTGACAGTTCGCGGTGACGCATGATCCGCGCGGTCACACCGTGTTTGCGGGCGCGGTTGACGGCCTGCCGCACCGGTCGCATGTCGCGTCCGGCGAGACTGAAGTCGCGGGTGAGCAGGACGGCCTCGTCGCCGAGCTGCAGCGCGTTCAGACCCGCACGGTGGTAGGCCGTCGCACCGTCCTCGCTCGCCCCCATCACCGCGGGTGTCCACCCATAGGCGCGGGCGAGGTCGAGCCATTCGTCGATGGCGTGCGGCCACGCTTCGGGGTTGCCGATCGGATCACCGCTCGCGAGGCACACGCCGAGTTCGACGCGGTAGGTCACCGCGGCCTTGCCGCTGGGGGCGAACACCACGGCCTTATCGCGGCGGGTCGCGAAGTAGCCGAGCGAATCGTCGCTCTGGGCGAGCAGACCGCGGATGGCCGATTCGTCACTGCCGGTGAGCGCGTTGCTCGCTCGCTGTGAACGGAACAGCACCACGACCGCCGCGAGCACGGCGAGGGCGCCGAGGAGGCCGAGGATCGTGTTGACCAGCCCGTTCGGGCGGCCACCGAACTGGTCGTTGTCGATGAACGTCAGCGCGGTGACGCGGTTGAGCGCCCACAGGAACCGGTCGGTAGCGGGCAGGGTGCCAGGGAACAGTTCCACCAGGCCCCAGCCGATGAGCGTCGCGACGACCAGACCACCCACGAGCACACCGAGTGCGGCCCAGGCGTTTCCGCGCCGCACGCGCGTGTAGAACTCGGGATAGGACAGCAGCAGGAGCGCGACGATCAGCAGATGGACGACCAACGCGACGAGGTGGTTCGGGTCGCGCTCGACGATACTCATCACGAGATTGGTGATGGAGAATCCGCCGAGGTAGATCGTCAGGATCCACCACGCGATGCGTTTTCGGCCGGCGATCGCACCGGCGAGCAGGCCGAGGACGAGCGCGAACGACAGGCTCGTGTCGGGGGCGTCGAAGTAGTACTCGTCGAGATATTCGCGCGGGGCGTGGATCCAGTAACGCAGGGTCGGGGAGATCGACCACAATGCGACCACGACCGCGTAGATGCCCAGGATCAGGCCGAAGATGTGCGGTACGGCGGACAGACGTCCACCGACACGGTCGGTCAGCGACGGCCGGGAGGGCGGTCGGGCGTCCTCCACCGGACGCGGGCGCTCGACAGGAGCGGCGGAATCCGCAGACATGGAATAGAACGGTAACGGGCAAACGCGGCAGCCGTGGGACGAACGGCCGCGGGGGGTGGGGGGGACCCCCGCCCCCGGGCGGGCCGCACCCCCCCGCCGGGGGCGGGGGGAAGAGCGCGCCCGGCCCGGG
>NZ_LZMJ01000059.1:0-58005 GCF_001665495.1 Rhodococcus sp. 852002-51564_SCH6189132-a | reverse complement strand
CGACTCGGAGACAGTCTGCCGTGGATGGGGTGGTCAGCTGGGGATTACCCGGTCAACAATCCATGACGAGCCACTAGCGCAGGCGGCGCCGGCGCACCGCGTCGCGCGCGACGATGAACACGAGCAGGGCCGCCGAGCCGATCAGGTACAGGCTCTCCACGTGTCCTTCGTGGTTGCCGATGAGCATCAGCAGCAGGAACGCCGCGACGACCAGAGCCATGACGCGGAAGAACTTGGGGGCTTCCCCGCTCCAACCCCACTCGGCCGACGGCACTTCCGCCGCCACATCACCACGAGTGGACTGCAACTCGGTACCGGCCACGGTTTCCTCCTGCTCACCAGATGCTGCTGTTGCTGCTTATCGTGACATACGACCCCGCGTCGTACGAAGCGGGGCATGCGTGCGGTGCGTTCCGATGGGTGGAAGCCGGGCGGTTCAGGAACCGTTCAGGTGCGTGGGGAACAATGCTCGCGTGGCCGAGACTCGATCTTCTTCCCGCACCCGGGTGCTCCTGCTGGGCAGTACCGGTTCCATCGGTACCCAGGCACTCGACGTGATCGCCGCCAATCCCGACGACTTCGAAGTCGTCGGTCTCGCCGCGGGCGGAGGCAAGACGGACCTGCTCGCCGAACAGATCCGCGCGACCGGCGTCCGCGAGGTCGCCGTGGCCGACCCTGACGCTGCCGCACGTCTCGACCTGCCGGTCCGGAGCGGCCCGACCGCCGTCACCGAACTCGTACGCGAAGTCGAGGCCGACGTCGTGCTCAACGCCCTCGTCGGCTCCCTCGGTCTCGAACCGACCCTCGCGGCGCTCGGCACCGGCGCGCGACTCGCATTGGCGAACAAGGAGTCGCTGGTCGCGGGCGGGTCGCTCGTCACGAAGGCGGCGGGGCCGGGCCAGATCGTGCCCGTCGACTCGGAGCACTCCGCGCTCGCGCAGTGCCTGCGCGGCGGCACCGGCGACGAGGTGGCGCGTCTCGTGCTCACCGCCTCGGGCGGTCCGTTCCGCGGCTGGACCGCCGATCGCCTCGAATCGGTGACGCCCGAACAGGCCGGCGCCCACCCCACCTGGTCGATGGGGCCGATGAACACCCTCAACTCGGCGACCCTCGTCAACAAGGGACTCGAACTCATCGAGACCCACCTGCTCTTCGGTGTGGACTACGACCGGATCGACGTGACGGTGCACCCGCAGTCGATCGTGCACTCGATGGTCACCTTCGTCGACGGATCGACCCTTGCCCAGGCATCGCCGCCGTCGATGAAGCTGCCGATCGCGCTGGCCCTCGGCTGGCCGCACCGCGTCCCGCACGCCGCCCCGGCACTCGACTTCTCGACCGCGTCCACCTGGGAGTTCGAACCCCTCGACGACGACGTCTTCCCCGCCGTGCGGCTCGCGCGCCAAGCGGGCGTGGGCGGCGGATGCCTCACCGCCGTCTACAACGCGGCCAACGAGGTCGCCGCCGAGGCCTTCCTCGCGGGGACGCTGTCGTTCCCGCGGATCGTTCGGACGGTCGAGGCCGTGCTGAACGACGCACACGAGTGGTCCGCCGAACCCAGTACCGTGGACGACGTGCTCGCCGCCGACGGCTGGGCCCGCGACCGGGCGCGCACACTCGTATAGGAGGATCGGCCACTCATGATGTTCGTACTGGGCGTGGTGGTGTTCGCCCTCGGCATCGCCGTCTCCATCGCCCTGCACGAGGCCGGCCACATGTGGACGGCGCAGAAGCTGGGCATGAAGGTCCGGCGCTATTACATCGGGTTCGGTCCCCGTGTGTTCGCCTTCCGCCGCGGGGAGACCGAATACGGTCTCAAAGCGGTTCCGGCCGGCGGGTTCTGCGACATCGCCGGCATGACGGCCCTGGACGAACTCGCGCCCGACGAGGTCGAGCGCGCGATGTACAAGCAGAAGACGTGGAAGCGTCTCGTCGTGATGTCGGGTGGCATCGCGATGAACTTCCTGCTCGGCATCGTGCTCATCTACGGCCTCGCTGCCAGCGCGGGACTGCCCAACACCGACAACCGCGCGGTGGTCGGCACCGTCGGCTGTGCCGCGCCGACCCAGGACGGGCCGCCCGACTACACCCCGGCCGACTGCTCGGGTCCCGGCCCGGCCGAGCAGGCCGGCATCGAACCCGGCGATGTGATCGTCGCCGTGGACGGGCAGTCCGTCGAGACCTTCGGCGACCTCGTCCGGGCCACGCAGCCCCTGTCGGGCACCGTACCGTTCACCGTCGAGCGTGGTGACGAGACCCTCACCGTGCCCGTCACGGTCCAGCAGGTCCAGCGCTGGGTCTACGAGAGCGAGTCGCTCGACGCCGAACCCGTCTCCCGCACCGTCGGTGCGATCGGGGTCGGGGGAGAGCCGGGCATCATCGAGTACACGCCGCTCTCGGCGATCCCCGCGACCTTCGACTTCACCGGTTACCTGGCGGTCCGCACGGCCGAGGCCCTCGTGAGCCTGCCGAGTAAGGTCGCCGACCTGTGGACGGCCGTCACCGGGGGAGAGCGCGCGGTCGACACCCCGGTCAGTGTCGTGGGCGCCAGTGTCATCGGCGGCCAGTTCGCCGAGCGCGGCATCTGGGAGTCGTTCGTGTTGTTGCTCGCTCAGCTGAACTTCTTCCTCGGTGCGTTCAACCTCCTCCCGCTGCTGCCGCTCGACGGTGGGCACATGGCCGTCGCGATCTACGAGAAGGCCCGCAACTGGCTGCGCGGCCTGCGCGGACTGCCGGTCGGCCCTCCCGTGGACTACATGAAACTGCTGCCGCTGACCTATGTGGCGGTGGTCATCGGTGGCGCCTACATGGTGCTCACCCTTACAGCAGACATCGTCAACCCCATCAAGCTGTTCTGATCTGCGCCGGTAGACTTGCCGAGTAGCGACGAAAGAAGGCGAACTGTGACCAGCCCCGTCGGATTGGGCATGCCCGAAATTCCTGCGGTCCTCGCACCCCGACGCAAGACCCGCCAGCTCATGGTCGGAAATGTCGGCGTCGGCAGCGATCATCCGGTGTCCGTGCAGTCGATGACCACCACGAAGACGCACGACGTGAACGCCACCCTCCAGCAGATCGCGGAGCTCACGGCGTCCGGCTGCGACATCGTGCGTGTCGCGTGCCCGCGTCAGGAGGACGCCGACGCACTCCCGATCATCGCGAAGAAGAGCAAGATCCCGGTAATCGCCGACATCCACTTCCAGCCGCGGTACATCTTCGCCGCGATCGACGCCGGTTGCGCGGCCGTGCGCGTCAATCCCGGCAACATCAAGGAATTCGACGGTCGTGTCAAAGAGGTCGCGAAGGCGGCCGGCGATGCGGGAATCCCCATCCGCATCGGCGTCAACGCCGGTTCGCTCGATCCCCGCCTGATGGCCAAGTACGGCAAGGCCACCCCGGAAGCGCTCGTCGAGTCGGCGTTGTGGGAGGCGAGCCTGTTCGAGGAACACGGCTTCGGCGACATCAAGATCTCCGTCAAGCACAACGACCCCGTCGTGATGGTCGAGGCCTACCGGCAGCTCGCCGCGCAGTGCGACTACCCGCTGCACCTCGGTGTGACCGAGGCCGGCCCCGCCTTCCAGGGCACCATCAAGTCGGCCGTCGCCTTCGGTGCGCTGCTGAGCGAGGGCATCGGCGACACCATCCGCGTGTCCCTGTCGGCGCCGCCCGCCGAGGAGATCAAGGTCGGCACGCAGATCCTGCAGTCGCTGAACCTGCGTCCCCGCAAACTCGAGATCGTCTCGTGCCCGTCCTGCGGGCGTGCCCAGGTGGACGTCTACTCCCTCGCCAACGAGGTCACCGCCGGACTCGAGGGCATGGAGGTGCCGCTGCGGGTCGCGGTGATGGGTTGCGTCGTGAACGGACCCGGTGAGGCTCGTGAGGCGGACCTCGGTGTGGCCTCCGGAAACGGCAAGGGCCAGATCTTCGTCAAGGGCAAGGTCATCAAGACCGTGCCCGAGGCGCAGATCGTCGAGACCCTCATCGAGGAAGCGATGCGCATCGCCGACGAGATGGACGGCAACGACTCGGGCGGCGGCCCCGTGGTGTCGGTCGGCTGATACGGGTGGGGCGCACGGGACGGCGTTCTCTCACTTTCGAGGACTCAGGTTTCCACGCCGCCGTCCGGCATGGCACTCTGATCTCGTATCGGCTTCTCGACGGGTGGTGAGCGAGTGCTCAAGCTTCTGGGCGTCCGGTCGTTGGGCGGACGTGACACCGCCGCGGTGCTCCGGGTGCTCTCCCGCGACCCCGTGGCCGCGTGCATGGTGGCCGGCCGCGTCGAGGAGTACGGACTCGACGGGCGTGCCGTCGGCGGCGAGATGTGGAGCCGCGGAGGCCCCGAGACCTCGCTGTGTTTCTCCGGCGCGAACCTCATTCCGCTGCTGGGCAGTCCGGACGACATCCAGGCGTTCGCCGAGCGCGCGAGTCGCGGGCCGCGGTTGTGTTCGTCCATCGTCGGTCGCGCCGAGTACGCGCTGCCCATGTGGGAGCGGCTCGAATCCACGTGGGGCGCTCCCCGCGAGGTGCGCGCCGAACAACCCCTCCTCGTCCTCGACCGCGAACCGCTCGTGGACCCCGACCCGCTGGTCCGGCCCGTGCGGACCGACGAACTGGATGTGTATCTGCCCGCCGCGATCTCGATGTTCATCGAGGAGGTCGGCATCGATCCGCGAACCGGCGACGGCGGTGCGGGTTACCGGCGCCGCGTCGCGAGCCTGATCGCGGCGGGACGCGCCTGGGCGCGGTTCGAGGACGGACAGGTCGTGTTCAAGGCGGAGGTGGGTTTGCAGTCGTCCACGGTGGGCCAGATCCAGGGCGTCTGGGTCGATCCCGCGCATCGTGGCTCGGGCCTCGGCACGATCGGCACGGCCGCCGTGGCCTGCGCGGTCGCTCGCAGTGGTCGCCTGCCCAGCCTCTACGTCAACAGCTTCAACGCCCCGGCTCGTGGAGCCTACGCCCGCGCGGGTTTCCGTCAGGTCGCGACGTTCTCCACGGTGCTGCTCGACTGATTTCCCGTCGGCTCTGCCTACGATGACGGGCGATGAGACCTCGAAGTTCCACCCCGGCATCCCCGTACGCACGCGCACTCCGGATCGGCGCTGTGTGGTCGGCGGCCGTCGTGCTCCTCGGCCTGGCCGTCGCGTGCACGCCGCGGCCGGCCGGGCCGGAGGCCGCCGCCCAGGCGTTTCTCGACTCGTTCGCCGCGCAGGACGTCGCGTCGGCGGCGGATCGCACCGACCGCCCCGACGACGCGGCCGTCGCGATGCAGGAGGTCCTGGACGGGCTTCAAGCCGAATCCCTCATCGCCACAACGACATCCACCCGGATCAGCGGCGACTCCGCGACCGTGGGCTACAACTACGAGTGGCACCTGCCGAAGGAACGGGTATGGCAGTACACCGGTGAGCTCAACATGGGGCGCAGCGGGAACGACTGGATCGTGCGGTGGGCGAAGTCCGCGCTGCACCCGCAGCTCGGCGAACGGCAGACCATGCAGCTCCGCAGCAGCCCGGCGCCGCGTGCCCGGGTCAACGAGCACGCAGGCAGCGACATCCTCGTCCCCGGCACGGTTTACGGCATCGCCTTCGACGCCGCGCAGACCACCGACGTCGCCGGCGCCGCACGACAGCTCGCGTCGACGTTGTCGGAGTTCGATTCCTCGCTCACGGCGCAGGCGATCGCGGAATCGGTGACGGCCTCCTCCGGGCCGCGCTCGGTGATGCGACTGCGCGAGGACGACTACGAGCGCGTCGCCCCACGTCTCGCCGGGATCGACGGTGTCGTGGTGACCGAGCAGGCCGACCTCGTCGCGACCGATCGCAACTTCGCGCCGGATCTCGTGGGTCAGATCAAGAAGACCGTCATCGACGAGGTCGACGGCACGGCCGGGTGGAGCGTCGTCGTGGTGAACCAGTACGGCGTGGACACCGGGGTGCTCACCGAGACGCCGCCGCAACCGGTGCCGTCGTTCTCGGTCAGTCTCGACCGTCCCCTCCAGCTCGCGGCCCAGGCGGCCGTCGATGCCCGCACCGAGCAGGCGATGACGGTCGTGATCGAGGCGTCCACGGGTGCGGTGCTGGCGGTGGCCCAGAACAAGGCCGCCGACCGGGACGGCCCGGTCGCGCTGGCCGGCCAGTACCCGCCGGGCTCGACGTTCAAGATCGTCACCTCGGGTGCGGCGATCGCCGAGGGGAGCGCGACCCCGAACACGATGGTGCCGTGCCCGGGCCGCATCACGATCGGTGAGCGCAGCGTGCCGAACTACAACGAGTTCGAGCTCGGGACGGTCTCTCTCGCTACCGCTTTCGCCCGATCCTGCAACACCTCCTTCGCCAAGCTCGCCTCCGAGATGGCCCCGGACGCGCTGACCGTCGCCGCTTCGCAGTTCGGTATCGGTGTGGACTACGAGGTGGTCGGGATGCCGACCTTCACCGGATCGGTTCCGCCCGCGGAGGATCTCGTCGAACGGACCGAGGACGGCTTCGGCCAGGGCAAGGTGGTCGTGAGCCCGTTCGGGATGGCGCTCACCGCGGCGACGGTCGCCGCCGGCCGTACCCCGGTGCCCTATCTCATCGCGGGTCGCGAGACCGTTGTGAGCGGTTCGCCGCCGCCGGTGACGCCGGAGATGGTGGAGGGTCTGCGCGAGATGATGCGCCTGGTGATCACGAGCGGTACCGCCGACCGCATCCGGGACCAGGGCGACGTCTACGGCAAGACCGGCGAGGCCGAGGTCGAGGGCGGGTCGCACTCGTGGTTCGTCGGTTACCGCGGTGATCTGGCGTTCGCGACGCTCGTCGTGCGCGGCGGCAGCTCCGACAACGCGGTCGCGGTCACCCGCGACATGTTCGCCGCCCTGCCGCCGGAATACGACGAGGGAGCCTGAGCTCAGGTCGTACTCGCGGGCCGACCGTCGCGCCGGCCCGCGAGTCGCGTCACCAGCCACAGCACCACACCGATCCCGAGCAGCACCCCGGCCGTCCGGTACTGGGTCACGGGCCGGTCGACCCACGGCAGGACGAGGAACAGGCAACTGGCCGCCCCGAGCACCGGAAGGATCGTCGGCGCGCGGAAGTGCCGGTGCTCCACGTGGTCCCGGCGCAGGACCAGGGCGGCGACGTTGACGATCGCGAACACCCCCAGCAGGAGCAGCGCCGTCGTCCCTCCGAGTTCGGGCACCCCGCCGACGAAGACGACGAGACCGACCGCGAGCAGCGTCGTGAACGCGATCGCGACATAGGGCGTGCGGCGCGTGGGGTGCACCCGCCCCAGGACGGCGGGCAGGACGTCCTCGCGGGCGATGCCGTAGACCAGCCGGCTCGCCATCAGCATGTTGATCAGCGCGGTGTTGGCCACCGCGAACATCGTGACGAAGGCGAAGATCCCGACCGGGAACGCCGGCGCGCCGACCTCGACCACCCGCAGCAAGGGCGTCTCGCCCGCCCCGAGCTCCTCGGGCGCGACGAGCGCGATCGCGGTGATCGAAACGAGCACGTACACCAACGCGGCGAGACCCAGGCCGAGCAGCAGCATCCGGGGGAAGATCCGGGTGGGCTCCTTGCACTCCTCGGCCATGTTCACCGAATCCTCGAACCCCACCATCGCGAAGAAGGCCAGGGCCGTCCCTGCGACCACCGCGGAGAAGACGGACCGGTCGCCGGGATCGATCTCGACCACACGCGAGAAGTCCCCGCCGCCGAAACCCAACGCCCACATGCCGATCGCGACGATGATGAGCAGGCCGCCCAACTCGACCATCGTGAGCACCACGTTGGTCTTCACGCTCTCGCCGACCCCGCGGAAGTTGATCACCGCCAGGACGAGGACGAAGACCAGCGCGATCACGGTGATCCCGGCCGTGCCGGCCAGGTCGAGGCCGAAGGCCTCGGCGAAGTTCGCGGCGAACGCCCGCGCAGCAGTGGCGGCAGAGGTGATGCCCGAGGACATCACGGCGAAGGCCACCAGGAAGGTCAGGAAATGCACGCCGAACGCCTTGTGCGTGTAGAGCGCCGCTCCGGCCGCCCGCGGATACTTCGTGACCAGCTCCAGATAGCTGAACGCGGTCACCGTCGCGACGGCGAACGCGACGAGGAACGGCAGCCACACCACGCCGCCGACCTCGTTCGCGACCTCCCCGGTGAGGGCATAGATGCCGGTGCCCAGGATGTCGCCGATGACGAACAGCAGGAGCAGACCCGGTCCGAGGACGCGGACGAGCTGGGGTGAGTCGGTCGTCTCGGCCACCGCAGGCCCCCTTCCGCACCCTGTCCGCCGATGGGGGACCGGCCGGATATCAGGGCAGCAGACCCGATTTTCGCGCGGCGACGACGGCCTCGTGGCGGGAATGGACGTCGAGCTTGCTCATGGCGCTGCGCAGGTAGCTCTTGACCGTCTCGGCACCGACCGACAGGCGCTGGGCGATCTCGGCGTTGCTGCACCCCAGCGCCACATGGGACAGCACGTCGGTCTCGCGCGGGGACAGCACGACGTCCGTCGGTTCCGGTTCCGTTCCGTCGAGCACCCCGGCGAGACGGTCGGACAACGAGCGGAGCTTCTCCTGCAGCGCCGGATCGGTCGTGCCCTGCGCGAGCACCCGCAGCTCGGCGTGGACCTCGCGGACCTGCGCGGTCGCGACGGGATCGCGGTCGCCGGACGACCGCTCGAGCATCGCAAGTCGCCGATCGACCTCGTCGCGCACCTCGATCTCGTGCGCGAGACGTGCGGCCGCCTGCGCGAACGCCGTCACCGCCCGATCACCGACCGGCGCGCACTCGCGCGCGGCGCCGTACAACACCGCGCGGGCCTTGCCCTCGACGAGTACCGGCACGGCGAGGATGGACCGCAATCCCTCGTACAGAACGGGACGGTCGAAGTGGTGCGTGATCGACGCAGAGCGACCGTAGTCCGACACCGTCACCACCCGCGACTCCGCGAGGACGCGACCGCCGAGACCGGCCCGCGGAGGCACCACGACCCCCGCCAGGCTGTTGGTGCGGGTGCCGAAGAATTCGCTGAGCTGCAGCGATCCCTGCTGGACCTCGCCGGCGAAGACCACCGGCAACTGTGCCTGCGCCGCGGTGCGGCGGAGTTCACCGCGCAGGGCATCACCGTCACGGGGACGCAGCAGCGCCGACGAGGAGGACGACACGAACGCCACCCCTTTCCGGGGGTATCGGGGAACATGGTGTGACTCGAATCATAGACGTCGAACGGGTGTGCTCCACAGATCAGGAACACCCTGGCCGGTACGGACGAAAGGACCACAATGGGCGACACAGCGAGCCGCGTGCGGACACTGCTCGAGCGGTACGACACGGCAGACGCCTGCGCAGCCCGACTGCTGTGCGACGACCATCCCGCCGACGCGGTGGCGTTCACCGTCGTCGACGCGGACCTGAGCTCCACCGATCTCACCTACGGTGAGCTCCGCGAACGGTCGATCCGCTTCGCCGCGGCGCTGGCGGATCTCGGTGTCGAACCCGGCGACCACGTCGCGACGCTCATGGGCAAGTCGGCAGACCTGGTGGTCGCGGTTCTCGGTATCTGGCGTCGCGGCGCCGTGCACGTGCCGCTCTTCACCGCCTTCGCCCCGCCGGCGATCGCCTTCCGGCTCGACGCGAGCGGCACCAAGGTGGTCGTGGCCGATCGTGATCAGGCCGGCAAGCTCGCCGCCGGATCGGATCATCCCGCCGAGGTGCCGTGGCAGGTCGTCGTGGCCGGTGAGGGAGACGCCGACGCGTCCGGGCGTGGGGCCCGCGACTTCGGCGAGCTGGTCGCCGCGCAGTCGGCCGACGACCCGCGTGGCGAGGCCGTCGCCGTCGGCGCCGAGGGGCGCCTGGTCCAGCTGTTCACCTCCGGCACGACCGGCACTCCCAAGGGTGTTCCCGTCCCGGTGAAGGCGCTGGCGTCCTTCCACGCCTACCTGGAGTTCGGCCTCGACGTGCGCAAGGACGACGTCTTCTGGAACGCGGCCGATCCGGGATGGGCGTACGGGCTCTACTACGCGCTACTCGGACCGCTCGCGGCCGGTCGGCGCAGCCTCCTGCTGCACGCCGGTTTCTCGCCCGCGCTCACCTGGCAGATCCTCGACACCTTCGGGGTGACCAACTTCGCGGCGGCCCCGACGGTCTACCGCAGCCTCAAGGCCGACACCGCCGAGCACCCGCCGGTGCGGCTGCGTCGTGCCTCCTCGGCCGGTGAGCCGCTGACCCCGGACGTCCTCGAGTGGTCGAAGGAGACCCTCGGTGTCGTGGTGCGCGACCAGTACGGACAGACCGAACACGGCATGTTCGTCGTCGACGCGTGGGCGGACGAGCTGCGCGAGGACACCCCGGCGCGTTCGATGGGCAAGCCGCTGCCGGGCTGGAGCTGCGCGGTGCTGCGCGAGGACAGCGACGAGATCGCCGAGCCCGGTGAGGTCGGACGCGTCGCGATCGACGTGCACGCGAGCCCGCTCGTGTGGTTCACCGGCTACGTCGACGCACCCGAGAAGACCGCCGACCGGTTCAGCGAGGACGGCCGCTGGTACCTGACCGGCGACGCCGGCAAGGTCGACGAGAACGGCTTCTTCTTCTTCTCGTCCCGCGACGACGACGTGATCATCATGGCCGGTTACCGCATCGGCCCGTTCGACGTCGAGTCGGTGCTCGTGATGCACCCCGACGTGATCGAGGCCGCCGTGGTGGGTCTGCCGGACGAACTGCGGGGGGAGGTCCTCGAGGCGTTCGTGGTGCTGCGGGAGGGTGTCGAGGGCGACGACGCGGTCGAGGCGGAGCTGCAGAAGCTCGTGAAGCAGAAGTACGCCGCCCACGCCTACCCGCGCGCGGTGCACTTCGTGCCGCACCTGCCCAAGACGCCGAGCGGCAAGGTCCAGCGCTTCAAGCTGCGCCAGGCGGGCGCTGTGGGCTGATCGGCGCACGACGGCCCGATCGGTGGATGACGGGGGAGCGGGGCGCGGCGGCTAATCTGGAAGTCATGGCTACCCGCGCTCCGCTCGTCCCCGGCACTCCGACTCCCGTCCGGGAGGTGCCCGCATCGATCGAACGGCCGGAGTACGTGTGGAAGCCCACGGCGAAGGAAGGCAACGAGCCGTGGGTGCAGACACCCGAGACGATCGAGAAGATGCGACTCGCGTCGAAGATCGCCGCACAGGCCCTCGTCGAGGCCGGTAAGGTTGTCGCGCCGGGCGTGACCACCGACGAGATCGACCGCGTCGCGCACGAGTACATGTGCGACCACGGCGCCTACCCGTCGACCCTCGGCTACCGCGGCTTCACCAAGTCGTGCTGCACCTCGCTCAACGAGGTCATCTGCCATGGCATCCCCGACTCGACCGTCGTCGAGGACGGCGACATCGTCAACATCGACGTCACCGCCTACATCGACGGCGTCCACGGCGACACCAACGCCACCTTCCTGGCCGGCGACGTCTCCGAGGACGTCCGCCTGCTCGTCGATCGCACCCGCGAGGCCACGATGCGCGGCATCAAGGCGGTCAAGCCGGGCCGGGCCCTCAACGTCATCGGCCGGGTCATCGAGTCCTACGCCAACCGCTTCGGCTACGGCGTCGTCCGCGACTTCACCGGCCATGGTATCGGCGAGACCTTCCACAACGGCCTGGTGATCCTGCACTACGACCGGCCCGACATCGACACGATCATCGAGCCCGGCATGGTGTTCACCATCGAACCGATGATCAACCTCGGTACGCCCGACTACGAGATCTGGGACGACGGCTGGACGGTCGTCACCAAGGACCGCAAGTGGACCGCGCAGTTCGAGCACACCATCGTCGTCACCGACACCGGCGCCGAGATCCTCACCCTGCCGTGACCTCCGCTCGCTGAGCGAGCACGGAGTTCGGCCCCCCCCCCGCAAGGGGGGGGGGCCGAACCTGTTCCGGAAGGCGGCCGGCCTGGGGTGCCGCGTTGCGGGCGACCTGTCAGGTCGCGCCCACGCACACCGCGGCCACCAGCAGGGGGGAGCACCACCAGGGTCGTCGTCGGCGACGCGTCGACGATCCACGACCACAGCGACGACCACGACCGGGTCCACGTGACGAGGGTCGCGGCGAGACCGCCGATCACGACGACGGACGCGGCGGCCGTCAGCAGACCCGTTGCGCGCCAACGGTGCTGGATTGCCCCGACGAGCATCGACAGCGCAACGATCAGGAGCATGGTGGCGAAGAAGCCCAGGAACTGCACCACGGAACTGTCGGTGACGAAACGCAGGATCCCGAACCTCCGCATGTCCACTCCCCAGCCCGTCGTCGATACGGCAAGAGGCGGAGCACGGACTGCGGCCATGTAGCGTTTGCCCATGGAATCGAGGACGGTGACCACGCCCGGTGGGGACGTGCAGGTTCGGATCGGCGGCCCCGAAAGTCGTTACACGGTGCTTCTCTTCCCCGACGTGGGGGAGGACGCAGGTGTGTACGACGTCGTGTGCGAGCGGCTGCACACGTCCGACCTGCGGACGATCGTGGTCGAGAAGATCGACGGACTCGCGCCCGCCGACGTGTTCGCCCTACTGGACGCCCTCGCCCTGCCCTGGGTTCATCTGGCGGGCAGCGGCGCGGGAGCCGAGCTGGCCTGGGCCGTCGCCGCAGGACGCTTCGGACGCTTCGCGAGCCTGGTGGTCGCCGACCGCGGCCATCCCGCGGTCGCGGATCGTGACGGCACGGTGCGCGACGCGTCGGCGCCGCCCGCGGAGGTGCCCACCACGATCGTCGTGGGCGATGCCTCGCGTCGACCCGAAGCGGACGCATCGATGCGCTACGTGACGGGAGAGTTCCGGGTGGTCGAACTCGCCGGGGTCGCCAACGTGCCCGCCGAGGCGCCCACCGACTTCGCGTCCGCGATCGCGCTGCGCACCGGAAGCTGGTGAGACGCGTGTGGCCAGCGGCCCGGAGAGGGCAGCAGGCCCCACGGCGCTGGTGAAGGTGCTCGGAGACCCCGAAGTTCAGAGACCCAGCAGGGCGTTCTCGACGAGTTCGGGCAGCGCGGGGTGGATCCAGTACTGCCCGGTCGCCATCTCCCGCGCGGGCAGACCGAACGACATGGCCTGGATGAGGGGCTGGATGACCGTCGACGCCTGGGCCCCGATGATGTGGGCGCCGAGCAGCAGACCCGTCGACCGATCGGCGATCAGCTTGCAGAAACCTTCGGTGTCCTCCATGGCCCAGCCGTAGGCGACGTTGCCGTAGTCCTGGATCTTGACGGAGATGTCGAATCCCACCTCCCGGGCCTCGGCCTCGGTGAGACCGACCGACGCGATCTGCGGATCGGTGAACACCGCGGAGGGGACGTAGCGGTGGTCCGTCCGCTGCAGACCCGTGGTGTTGCCGCTCCACGCGTCGTGCAACAGGTTGTGCTGGACGACCCGCGCCTCGTGGTTGGCCACGTGCTTGAGCTGGTAGGGCGACGACACGTCGCCGAGGGCGAACACACCCGCCGCGGACGTGCGCTGGAACTCGTCGACCACGATCCGGCCCTTCGCATCGAGTTCGATGCCGGCCGCCGCGGCGTCGAGCAGGTCACCGTTGGGCTGCCGACCTGTCGCGACGAGCAGGGCGTCGCCGCTCACGACGGTGCCGTCGGCGAGTTCGACCTCCACGCCGTCGCCGACCGGACGGAACGCCCGGGCCGGATTGGCGAGGTGGACGTCCCACTTGGCCGCGGCGAGCGCCGTGAACCGCTCGGAGACGTCGGCGTCGAGGTGCCGCAGTAGACGGTCGGTCCGCGCGATCACCGACACCCGCGTGCCGAGCGCCGAGAAGACGTGGGCGAACTCCATCGCGATGAAACCCGTCCCGAGGATTACGAGGGACTCGGGCAGTTTAGGCAACCGCATGATGCCGTCGCTCGTGTGATATCTCACACCGGAATCGAGTACCTCCTGCGGGATCGCGGGCCGCGAACCGGCCGCGACGACCACCTGGTCCGCGGTGATCACCTCACCGGTTCCGGTGTCGATGCGGCGCTCGCCGACGAACCGCGCGTGACCGTCGTAGACGGTGACGTTCGCGCAGTCCTCGCGGCGGTAGCGCTCGCCGCCCGCAGCGATGGGATCGATGCGACCGAAGACCCGGTCGACGATGTCGTTCCACCGCACTCCGTCGATCGACGCGTCGACGCCGTACTTCGCCGCGGTGCGGACCGTGTGGGCGACCTCCGCGGCGTAGACGTACATCTTCGTGGGGATGCAGCCCACGTTGAGGCAGGTGCCCCCGAAGGTGCCTTCTTCGAGGAGAGCGACGCGCTTCCCGTCGTACCGCTCGTCGAGGATCGAATTCCCCGATCCTGTGCCGATGATCGCGAGGTCGTAGTGGGTCACGCGTGCTCTCCCGTGAGTCGGTGCAGTACGGAAACGGTGGCGGAGTCGTCGGAGTCGTCGGCCTCGGTTCGGGAACCGGAGGTGTCCGCCTCGTCCGCTCCGTCCAACCATTCCAGCCACAAGTCCAATTCCCGGAAGGCCTCCGCCAGGGGACCGGGTGTGGACAGGAACACGTCGTGACGGGCACCGTCGATCGGCACGATCGTCGTGCGGTTGCCGAGGCATCCCGCCCATCGGGCTATCTGGCGGACGTCGAGGACCGCGTCGACGGTGTCGACGCTCGCGTCGTACCGCGGAGCGAAGCGCGAGGCACCGGACCGCAGGATCAGCGACGGCACCCCGATGTCGAGCCCGCGGTGCAGGACGGCCTGGCCCCGCCGCACGGCACGTAACCAGCCGAAGCGGACGGGGAACCCGGTCAACGGCTTCCAGTCGAGGTCGTAGCGCCAGCCGTCGCACTGCAGGCTGCGGCCGTAGGCCTCGGTCTTCGGCAGCGGTATGAGCGCGCGCGGGCGGAGGCGGCCGACGATGTCGACGGCCGCCGTGCCGACATTGCGCAGGTAGGACGGTCCCTGCAGGTCGAACCACGGACTGTTCAGGACGAGACCCACGATGCCCGCCGCGGCAACCCCGCCGGGCCGGCGACGGAGACGGTCGAGCCACAACGGCAGGACGAGCCCGCCCGTCGAGTGGGCCGCCAGCAGCACACCGCCACCGACCTCCTCGCGCACCACGCGCAGCGCCTCGTCGAGTTCGGCGTCGTAGTGGGAGAGATCGGTGACGAAGTGAGGGGTGTGCCCGGGTGCCCGCGAACGACCGCACTTGCGCAGGTCCAGCGCGAAGAAGCGGTAACCGCGCGCCGCGAAGTGCTCGGCGAGGTGCTGCTGGAAGAAGTAATCGGTGAAGCCGTGGACGTAGAGCACCGCCCGGTCGGGGAGATCGGTAGACGGAGGCTGGTAGCGCACCAGGGTCGCCGAGATCTCGCCTTCGCCGTCGGGGTCGGTGCCCAGCGGCAGTTCGAGCTGTTCGTAGCCGTCTCCGAGGACGTCAGGACGCCAAGTAGTCACTATCACACCCTAGGTGTGTTCGCCGACCACCGCTCATGGGTACACAATGAGGTGAAATGAAACGCCGGACCACGCGCGGGTAACCTGTCGGTCGCATTCGCGCGCCGCGTTGACGGGACACCCACGCGAGACGGTACCTCCGTACTTCGGCGGCGCGTGCGAACCAGACAAGGAAGTCGATTTCCCAGTGTCAGAGAACGTAGTAGCGAAAACCGATGTAGTGCTCGTGGGCGCGGGCATCATGAGCGCAACCCTCGGTGCGTTGTTGCGTCAGGTGCAGCCCGACTGGTCGATCACCGCGTTCGAGCGCCTCGACGCCGCGGCCGCCGAGAGCAGCGACCCCTGGAACAACGCCGGTACGGGCCACTCCGCGCTGTGTGAGCTCAACTACACTCCTGAGAAGCCGGACGGTTCGGTCGACATCGCGAAGGCCGTCAACGTCAACGAGCAGTTCCAGGTCTCGCGCCAGTTCTGGGCGTACGCCGTCGACAACGGCATTCTGTCCGACCCCAAGAACTTCATCAATCCGGTTCCGCACGTCAGCTTCGTACACGGCGCCGAGAACGTGAAGTACCTGCGTGCCCGCTACGACGCCCTTGCCGGCCATCCCCTCTTCGAGGGCATGGAGTACACCGAGAGCCCCGAGGTCTTCACCGAGCGTCTGCCGCTCATGGGCAAGGGCCGCGACTTCTCCGACCCGGTTGCCCTGAATTGGACGCAGACCGGCACCGACATCGACTTCGGTGCCCTCACCAAGCAGCTCATCAACCACGTCGCGGCCTCCGGCGGCACCGTCTTCTTCGGCCACGACGTCACCGACGTGTCCAAGCAGTCCGATGGCAGCTGGATCGTGAAGGTCCGCAACCGCCGCACCGGCGAGTCGCGCAAGGTCCAGGCGAAGTTCGTCTTCGTCGGCGCCGGCGGCGGCGCGCTGCACCTGCTGCAGAAGTCGGGCATCAAGGAGATCAAGGGCTTCGGTGGCTTCCCCGTCTCCGGTGCCTTCCTGCGCTGCACCAATCCCGAGGTCATCGCGCAGCACAGCGCCAAGGTCTACGGCAAGGCCGCGGTCGGTGCCCCTCCGATGTCGGTGCCGCACCTCGACACCCGCGTCATCGGCGGCAAGCAGGGTCTGCTCTTCGGTCCCTACGCCGGCTGGTCGCCCAAGTTCCTCAAACAGGGCGGCATCATGGACCTGCCCAAGTCCGTCAAGCCCGGCAACCTGATGTCGATGCTCGGCGTCGGCGTCACCGAGCTCGGCCTGGTCAAGTACCTCGTCGGTGAGCTCATGCAGTCGCCCGCCGACCGCATCGGCACCCTCGCCGAGTTCGTGCCCGAGGCGCGCCTCGAGGACTGGGAGCTCATCGTCGCCGGCCAGCGTGTGCAGGTCATCCGCCGCAAGGGTGCGGGCGGTGTCCTCGAGTTCGGTACCGCCGTGGTCAACGCGGGTGACGGTTCGATCGCCGGTCTGCTCGGTGCGTCGCCGGGTGCCTCGACGGCCGTTCCGGCCATGCTCGACGTCCTCGAGCGCTGCTTCCCGCAGCAGTGGGCGGGCTGGCAGTCCAAGCTCCGCGAAATGGTCCCGTCGCTCGGTCTGAAGCTGTCCGACAACCCCGACCTGTTCCGCCAGGTATGGGACCACAGCACGAAGTCGCTGCAGCTCGACGTCGTCTCCGACACCGTGGCCGAGGCACCCGCAGAGGCCGCCGCGGTCTGATCCGATCACTGCACCTGTGGCCCGGGGCGATGCCCGGGCCACAGGTGTCCCGAAGGTGGGTCCGATCGGATTCGCCCCGACACGAGAGATGGGGAGATGCCCGTGTCCGCTGCCGCTGAGGACGAGACCAGTTACCTGGTCGGACTCGATCTCCGTGGACGCCGCGTCGTGATCGTCGGAGGAGGCAGCGTCGCGCAGCGGCGTCTCGGTCTGCTCGTCGCGTCCGGCGCCGACGTCCACGTGGTCGCCCGGGCCGCGACCCCCGTGGTCGAGAGCATGGCGACGAAGGGCCGCATCTCCCTCGACCTGCGCGACTACCGCGACGGCGACCTCGACGGCGCGTGGTACGCCATGGCCTGCACCGACGAACCCGAGACCAACGCAGCGGTCGTCGCCGAAGCCGAACGCAACAGGATCTTCTGCGTCCGCGCGGACAACGCCCGTCACGGCAGTGCCGTCACCCCCGCCACGGCCCGCTACGAGGGTCTGACCGTCGGCGTCCTCGCCGGTGGCGACCACCGCCGGTCCGCCGCCGTGCGCACCTCGATCCGTGACGCCCTCGCCGGAGCGGCCGTCGCCGAGTTCGCCGAGACCGCGCCGAAGCCGGTCGGCGTCGCCCTAGTGGGCGGAGGACCGGGCGATCCCGACCTGATCACCGTGCGCGGTCGACGCCTCCTCACCCGAGCCGACGTGGTCGTCGCCGACCATCTCGCCCCGCAGGAACTGCTCGCGGAACTCGACTCGCACGTCGAGGTGATCGACGCGGCGAAGCTCCCGTACGGACGGGCCATGGCCCAGCAGGTCATCAACGAGACCCTCATCGACCGCGCAAAGGCCGGCAAGTTCGTCGTCCGACTCAAGGGCGGCGACCCGTACGTCTTCGGTCGCGGTTACGAGGAGCTCGAGGCCTGCACCGCGGCCGGCATCCCGGTGACCGTCGTCCCCGGCATCACCAGCGCGATCTCCGTGCCGTCCGCGGCCGGGATCCCCGTCACCCACCGTGGGGTCACCCACGAATTCGTCGTGGCCAGCGGCCACGTCGCGCCCGGACATCCCGACTCGCTCACCGACTGGGACGCGCTCGCCAAGCTGCGCGGCACCCTGGTCCTGCTCATGGCCGTCGAACGCATCGAGCAGTTCGCCGACGCCCTGATCGCCGGCGGACGTCCCACCGACACCCCCGTGGTCGTCGTGCAGGAGGGCACGCTGAGCAGCCAACGTGTGGTGCGTGCCGATCTGTCGACCGTCGCTCAGCGTGTCCGGGACGAGGCCGTGCGCCCGCCCGCGATCGTCGTGATCGGGCCGGTGGCTGGATTCGGACTCGATCCGCGGACCGGCTCCGACTCGGACGGTGGGTAACGTTGGATCACGTGTCAGCCACTTCGCATCCGTCGGCCACCCGCGCGGTCGCTCTGGCCATGCTGGTCCTCAGCGGCCTCCAGTTGATGGTCGTGCTCGACGGAACGGTCGCGAACCTCGCGCTCGCGCCGCTGCAGAGTGATCTGGGACTGTCGGATGCGGGTCGCAACTGGGTCCTCACCTCCTACGCCCTCGCCTTCGGCGGGTTGATGCTCCTCGGCGGCCGTCTCGGCGACAGCTACGGACGCAAACGCACGTTCATGGGCGGAGTCGGCCTGTTCACCCTGGCGTCCCTGCTGTGCGGTCTGGCGACCGGCGAGGCGATGCTCATCGGCGCCCGCGCCCTGCAGGGCGTCGGCGCCGCGGTCGCGTCCCCGACCGCCCTCGCGCTCGTCGCGACGACCTTCGCCGCAGGTCCGGCACGCAACCGCGCCATCGCGGTCTTCGCGGCCATGACCGGTGTCGGGTCCATCGCCGGACTGATCCTCGGGGGTGCGCTCACCCAGCTTTCGTGGCGCTGGATCTTCCTCATCAACGTCCCTATCGGCGTCCTCATCGTCGTGCTCGCCGCGATCGCGCTGCGTGAGACCGCCTCCGAACGCCTCGCGCTCGACGTGCCGGGCGCGATCCTCGCGACACTCGGATGCACCGGCCTGGTCTTCGGTCTCACGGAGGGTCCCGAAGTCGGTTGGTCGAGCCCCTCGGTCATCGGCGCGATCGTCGCCGGCTTCGTGCTGCTCGGAGTGTTCCTGCTCGTCGAGCGGCGGGCGGAGAACCCGCTGCTGCCGTTCGTGCTGTTCCGCAACAAGGACCGCGTCGCGACCTTCGTGGCGATCTTCTTCGCGGGCGCCGTGATGTTCAGCCTCGCGGCCTTCGTCGCCCTGTTCGTGCAGGACATCCTCGGCTACAGCCCGCTCGCCGCGGGTCTGGCCTTCGTGCCGTTCGCCTTCGGTCTCGGCGGTGCCGCCGCGGTGTCGTCGAAGCTGGTCGCGCGGATCGAACCGCGCTGGCTCGTGGTCACCGGCTCGGCGATCATGACTGTCAGCCTGCTCTACGGCTCGACCATGGACGGCAGCGTCCGCTACTTCCCGACCCTGTTCGTGCTGGTGCTCGTTGTCGGCTTCGGGGTCGGCCTGGCCGTGGTCCCGCTGCCGCTGTGCGCGATCTCCGGGGTGGGACCGCACGAGATCGGACCGCTCTCGGCGATCGCGCAGGTCGCCCAGACTCTCGGAGGTCCGGTCGGCCTCGGGGTGATCGGTGCGATGGCCACCTCGCGGACGATGTCGCTCGGTGGTGTCTCCGGAGCCGTCGCCGACATGACCGACGCCCAGCTCGTCGCCCAGGGCGAGGGATACATGTTCGCGCTCGTCGGCTGCGCGGTCTGCGCGGTGATCGCCGGTGTCGCGGCGCTGTTCATCCGCTTCACTCCCGAAGAGGTCGCGCAGGCGCAGGAGGCCGAGAAGGCCGCGCAGACCTCCTGACCGTCGGACCGTCACCGTGGCGGACGAGCGATCGCTGCGGCGGATGAGTTTGCTCACGCCTGCCACGCACGACCCCGGGTACCCGACACTCATGCAGGTCGGTGTTCTCGAACGGGGCAGATTCGTCGGATCGTGGATGGTCCGCGCGGTGCGCGAGGCCGGACACGAGCGGTACGTCGCCCTCCAGGCGTTCCGGTCCACGCTCGCCGCGGTCGTCGCGTGGCTCGTCGTGACCGAGGTCTTCCACTTCCAGCAGGCCTTCCTCGCGCCCTACGTCGCGGTCTTCCTCGTCGAGGCGACACTCGTGCGCTCGCTCCAGCAGGCGGTGGTGCAGGTCGGGGCGGTGGTTGCGGGTCTGCTGGTCGCGGTCGTGGTGACGCGGCTCGTGGAGTCGACGACCGTTGCGATCGGCATCGCCGTGGCGATCGGCTACTTCGCGGGTCGCTGGCGACGGTTCGGGGCCAGTGGCATCTGGGTGGCGATCACCGCGCTGCTGGTGATCGCGACGGGCGCCTCGGACAGCCCGATCCTGCTCGGTGAACGACTCGCGGAGACGGCGATCGGCGCGGCGATCGGCGTGGCCGTGACGGCGCTGGTCTTCCCACCGGTGTACTCGGCGGGCAAGGAGGCCCGCGAACTCACCGGTGAGCTGCGCGACCTGCTGCGGGACATGGCGTCCGGATGCCGTGAGGGATCGTCGGGGGTGCGGGACTGGGTGCAGCGCGCGCGGGGCGTCGACAGCCTCGTGCAGCGCGCCTTCGAGGAATCACGGTGGGCGCACGAGAGTGCCCGGATGAATCCACGCCCCGCCGCTGCACGGGCCGGGGAATGGGCACGTCGCTGGGACCGGACCCTCGACGACCTCTCGTCGGTGTCCAGCGCTGTCGAGGAACTCGCGCACGCTCTGGACCCCGTACTCGGCGACGACGTCGCCGAAGCCGACCGTCGCCGCCTGCGGACGGGGATCGCAGCGATGCTCGACGCCCTCGCCGAGATGGTCGATGCCGTGGGGGCGGGCCGGGAGGTCGACCCCGACGGGACGTGCCGCAGCAATCTCACCGACCTCGAACGGTTCGCCACCGAATCGGACGACCTGGTCCTGACCGCGCGACTCGGCGCCGTCCTGCACACGGCTCGCCGGATCGTCGCGGCGATGGGACTCGAGGTCAGGTGAGCACGACCAACTCGGTCGGCGACTCCACCTCGACCCTCAGTCCCGCCTTCGTCGCGACGCGGGCGAGCGCTCCGATATCGCTCGGCTCCGCGCGGGTGAGGACCAGCGCGCGGGCCAGCAGGCCCTTGTGGTGCTTGTTGAAGTGGCTGACGACCTTGCGGGTGCCGTCGGGCTGCTCGGTGAGCACGGTTGCGGTCACCGCACCCAGCACGGGACCGAGCTGCTGGTAGACCCCGGAGCGGAGATCGACCACGAGGTCGCCGCCGGCCTCGGCCACCAGCGCGTCGGTGAGCTCGTTCCGCCACACGGACTTCACGGTGCCGAAGCCGGGCAGTTTCGACCCTCCGGAGAGGCGGTAGGCGGGGATCGGATCCGCAGCCCGGACCGCGCCGAACAGCGCCGACCCGATGCCCAGGCGTCGATAGGCCTTGTCGCGCTGCGCCTTCGTGAAGGCTCCCGCGTCGAGCGCGTCGTACAGCACGCCGGTGTACCGCTCCAGCGCCGGGCGGGTGGGGGAGACCCACAACTTCGCGTTGCGTTCGATCTCGTCGGCGCCCTTTGTACCCAGCCCGAGTGCGCGGCTCGACTCCTCGGGGTCGGCGGAGAGGTCGACGAGGGCCTGCACGAGCATCTCCCGCGTCTCCGTCAACTGCGGCATCGACAGGTCGGCGAGATCGAGCGGTCCGCAGTCGCCGCCGTCGGACTTGGTTTCGGAAGGGGGGAGAAGCACCAGCACAACCGGTAACCGTACCGACGTCGCGGAAGGTGGCCACGGTAGGCTGCACGGTCGTGATCACCCGCATGTCGCACCTGTTCCTCCGCACCCTCCGAGACGACCCGGCCGACGCCGAGGTCGCGAGCCACAAGCTGCTGGTCCGAGCCGGATACGTGCGACGAATCGCGCCAGGTGTGTACTCGTGGCTGCCTCTGGGGCTGCGGGTGCTGCGGCAGATCGAGCGGGTGGTGCGCGAGGAGATGAACTCCATCGGAGCGCAGGAGATCGCTCTGCCCGCGCTGCTGCCGCGCGAACCCTACGAGGCCACCAACCGGTGGACGGAATACGGCGACAGCCTGTTCCGGCTGAAGGACCGCAAGGGCGGCGACTACCTCCTCGGACCCACCCACGAGGAGCTCTTCGCGCTCACCGTCAAGGGCGAGTACAACTCCTACAAGGACTTCCCGGTCACGCTCTACCAGATCCAGACGAAGTACCGCGACGAGGAGCGCCCCCGCGCCGGCATCCTCCGCGGTCGCGAGTTCGTCATGAAGGACTCCTACAGCTTCGACCTCACCGACGAGGGCCTGGCCGACTCGTACAAGGCTCACCGCGACGCCTACGAGCGCATCTTCGCGCGTCTCGGCGTGAAGTACGTGATCGTCTCGGCCACCTCCGGTGCGATGGGTGGCAGCGCCTCCGAGGAGTTCCTGGCCGACTCGCCTGCGGGTGAGGACACCTACGTGCGGTGCCTCCAATCCGGCTACGCGGCGAACGTCGAAGCGGTGAAGACGCTCGCGCCGGAACCGCTGCCGATCGACGGACAGCCCGAGGCGGTCGTGCACGATACCCCCGGCACCCCGACGATCGCCTCGCTCGTCGCGGCGGCGTCGGAGGTCCTCGGCCGGGAGGTCACCGCGGCCGAGACGCTCAAGAACGTCATGGTCAAGGTCCGGCAGCCCGGTGGCGAGTGGGAGCTGCTCGGCATCGGCATCCCCGGCGACCGCGAGGTCGACGACAAGCGCCTCGAGGCCTCGCTCGAACCCGCCGAGGTCGAGTTGCTCACCGACGCCGACTTCGAGGCCAATCCCTTCCTCGTCAAGGGCTACATCGGCCCGAAGGCGCTGCTCGCCAACGGTGTCCGCTACCTCGTCGACCCCCGCGTGGTCGACGGCACCAGCTGGATCACCGGCGCCGACGAGCAGGGCAAGCACGTCTTCGGGCTGGTCGCAGGTCGCGACTTCACCCCGGACGGCACGATCGAGGCCGCCGAGGTGCGCGACGGCGATCCGTCGCCCGACGGAGCCGGCCCGCTCCTCTCCGCCCGCGGCATCGAGATCGGCCACGTCTTCCAGCTCGGCCGCAAGTACACCGATGCCTTCGCGGTGGACGTCCTCGGCGAGAACGGCAAGCCCGTCCGCCCCACGATGGGCTCCTACGGCGTCGGCGTGTCACGCCTCGTCGCGGTGGTCGCCGAACAGCAGCACGACGAGAAGGGCCTGCGCTGGCCGTCGGAGATCGCACCGTTCGATGTGCACCTGGTCATCGCCAACAAGGACGAGCAGGCCCGCGAAGGCGCCGAGAACCTCGCCGAGGAACTCTCGAACGCCGGCCTCGAGGTGCTCCTCGACGACCGCAAGGCGTCGCCCGGCGTGAAGTTCAAGGACTCGGAGCTGCTCGGCATGCCGCTCGTCGTCGTGGTCGGCCGCGGCTTCGCCGACGGCAAGGTCGAGGTCCGCGACCGTTTCTCCGGCGAGGCCGACGAACTGCCGATCGGTGAGGTCGTCCAGCGCATCGTCAACCGCTGACGCTCTTATTCGCCGATACAGGCGGAACCCGGTGTCCCTGCGACCTGCCGTCGCGGGGGCACCGGCGTATGTGGCAGAAGTCGCCGTGGTGCGCTGCGCGCCGAACCACAATGAGGTGCATGGCCGACAACTGGAGTGCGACCGACAACTACCTCACCGACGTGCTGATCGGCGACGATCCTGCGCTGAGCTCCGCGCTCGAGGCGAACGCCGCAGCGGAACTGCCGCCCATCGACGTGTCCGCGCCGCAGGGCAAGTTCCTGCACCTGCTCGCACGGATCCGGGGTGCCCGCCGGGTCCTGGAGATCGGCACCCTCGGCGGATACTCGACCATCTGGCTCGCCCGGGCCGTCGGGGAGTCCGGCCGGGTGGTCACCCTCGAATACGAGCGCAAGCACGCCGAGGTGGCCCGCGCCAATCTCGACCGCGCCGGCGTCGGTGACCGTGTGGACATCCGGGTCGGCCCCGCCCTGGACTCGCTGCCGGGCCTGGTCGACGGGGATCCCTTCGACCTGGTGTTCATCGACGCCGACAAGGAGAACAACAGCAACTACGTGCGCGCGGCGCTCGGGCTGTCGCGACCCGGCACCGTCATCGTCGTCGACAACGTGGTGCGAGCAGGGGCCATCGTCGATCAGGGCAGCGACGACGAACGGGTCCGCGCGTCGCGGGACGTGCTCGAACTGCTCGCCCGCGAACCGCGCCTCGACGCGACGGCGTTGCAGACCGTCGGATCGAAGGGCTGGGACGGCTTCGCGCTGGCGGTCGTGACCGGGTGACCCGTGCTTCGGAGTCGACCGGATCGAGGCCGACCGGATCAGGGTTGACCGGGGAAGGCCACCGACGGCACGACTCCGCGGCTCTGCCGCCACCGCGCCGCCCGCAGGGCCGCCTCGGTGAGTGCGTCCACGGCCGTGGCCCGGGTGGCCTCGCTGCGTGCCCGTTCGACGACGGACCGCCACGCGACCGCGGTGTCGCTCTCTATCTGTTCGGCGAGCTGCGCGGCGGACGCGGCGTCGATCACCGGGAACGGCACGGTGTAACCGGGTGCCGCGACCGGCGGCTCGACGCTCGCGGCGCGCAACGCCTCGATCGTTGCATCACGGCGTGCGCGGTGCGCTGCGGTGTCCTCCGCCACGGCGTTCGCGCGGGCGGGATCCGCGAAGGCCGCGACCACGCCGTATCCGAAGACCGCCGCGTGTTCGGCCTCGAGGGCGTCGACGAGGGCCTGCTGTTCGGAACCGAGTTCGGGTGAGCTCACGGCAACATCACCGCCGTCTGCACGGCGCAGGACGCGCTGATCGAGGCGAGCAGACCCGCGCGGTAACCCGAGAGCGTGCGTGCGAGGTCGGCGGCTTCGCGCTGCGACCGGTTCAACCGCTCACGGAGCGCCTCGACGGTCGGCAGCTCACCGGTGGGAGTGGTCACGGTGGTCGACGGGGGAGTGAAACTCGTGGTGGCGCCCTCCATCCGGGCGATCTCGGCCTCGAGCGCGTCGGCGTGGGAGGTCCGCTCGGCCGCGATCGTGGTGAGCGGCGCGGACAGCTCCGGCGCCCGCGCGACCAGCGCGGTCGCGATCGCTGCGTCGGTGCGGGCGCGGGTCGCCTGACCCGCCAGCGGATCCGGTTCGGCGGCATCCTCGTCGGAGGCGCCGCACGCGGTGATCGTCGTGATTCCGAATCCACCGACGGCGACCGACGACCATCGCAGGAGGGTTCGTCGGGAGACGGTGGGACGGTCGAGTGGCATCGGCACCGGACCATCCTGCCAGTCGCGTCGTCCGACGAAGGACGCCGCCCTGGTCACAGCAGCAGGAGACGCGGGTTAGGCTTGATGTCTGCCGGTACGCATCCGTTCCGGCCCGCTGTCCGCTGCGACCACAACTGAACGAGGAGCCCGCCCGCCATGCCTGTGCCGCCCCCGGAGAGGATCGTCGAGCTCGTCTCCGATCTGCTCGCCAGAGAGGGATACGACCTCGAGGACGTGGTGGTCACGGCCGCCGGAAAGCACAGTACGGTGCGCCTCCTCGTCGACAGCGACGCAGGTCTCGGTCTCGACGAGGCGGCCCGCCTGAGCAGGATCGTCTCCGAGGCCTTCGACGGAGTCTCGGACTTCGGCGAGTCGCCCTACGTCCTGGAGGTCACCAGCCCCGGGATCGGCCGGCCCCTGACCGAGCCCCGCCACTGGCGGCGCGCTCAGGGTCGCAAGACGAAGGTGGAACTGGCCGACGAGACCCTCGTCGCACGCATCGGCGAGCTCGTCGGCGACGAGATCAGGCTCGTCCTGCCCGATCGGTCCGGGCCGGTCGTGCGTTCGGTCCCGCTCTCGGCGGTGCGCAGAGCGGTGGTCGAGGTGGAGTTCTCCCCGCCGCCACCGAGGGAACTCGAGCTCGCGGGCGGGGTTCCGGACGGCCGGGTCGCGGCCGGGGAGCTGGCCGAAGGGCCCGAGGACGAGACGGGCAGCGACGACCACGACGAGACGAACGAAACGAAGGTGGACAAGTGAATATCGAGATCGCCGCCCTGCGCATGCTCGAGGCGGAGAAGAACATCCCGTTCGACGAGCTGATCGCGACGCTCGAGACGGCCCTGCTCACGGCGTACAGGCACGTCGACGGACACCAGCCGCACGCGCGGGTCGTGGTCGACACGAAGACCGGCGCCATCCAGGTCCTCGCCGAGGAGCGCGACGCCGACGGCAACCTGATCGCCGAGTGGGACGACACTCCCGAGGACTTCGGCCGGATCGCGGCGACCACCGCGCGTCAGGTCATCATGCAGCGCATCCGCGACGCCGAGCACGAACAGCGCTTCGGTGAGTTCGCGACCCACGAGGGTGAGATCGTCAGCGGCGTCGTGCAGCGCGACTCGCGTGCCAACGCCCGCGGCATGGTCGTCGTGAAGATCGGCGGCGAGACGAACAACGCCGAGGGACTGATCCCGCCGGCCGAGCAGGTGCCGGGGGAGTCCTACGAGCACGGCGACCGCATCAAGTGCTACGTCGTGGGCGTCTCCCGCGGACAGCGCGGCCCGCAGATCACCCTGTCGCGGACACATCCCAATCTGGTGCGCAAGTTGTTCGCCCTCGAGGTCCCGGAGATCGCCGACGAGTCGGTGGAGATCGTCGCCGTCGCCCGCGAGGCCGGGCACCGCTCGAAGATCGCCGTGCACTCGACCGTCCCCGGCCTCAACGCCAAGGGTGCGTGCATCGGCCCGATGGGGCAGCGGGTGCGCAACGTGATGCGCGAACTCGGCGAGGAGAAGATCGACATCATCGACTACGACGAGGACCCCGCGAAGTTCGTGGGCAACGCACTGTCGCCGTCGAAGGTGGTGTCGGTCACGGTCGTCGACCCCGACGCGCGCGCCGCCCGGGTGGTCGTTCCCGACTTCCAGTTGTCCCTCGCGATCGGCAAGGAAGGGCAGAACGCCCGGCTCGCGGCCCGGCTGACCGGCTGGCGGATCGACATCCGCAGCGACGCGGCACCGGCCGGGAACGACGATTCGCGCGGCGGCTCGACAGGCGCGTAGGAGTGGGATGCGGGATTCCGGGCAAATCAGCGGTACAGTGGTCGATGGTTCAGCATGACCTGTCCTCGACCGGCGGGGAACGCGCCACTACGGTGCGGACCTGTGTCGGATGTCGGCAGCGAACGCTGACTGCCGAACTGCTCCGGATGGTGGCGCGCGAGAAGGAACCGTCAGGTTTCGCCGTGATTCCCGATCCCCGACGCAGGCTTCCCGGGCGAGGTGCTTGGTTGCATCCCAACCCGGAATGTCTGGGCCTGGCGGTTCGGCGTCGAGCATTCGGCAGGGCACTGCGCGTGACCGGGTATCCGGACACCACAGCGCTGGATCAGCTGGTCGGGTCCACGGCACAGTGATCACGGACGCATCGAGTCGGCCTCGGCCGGGTACGACGATCGTGGGAACGACGACGAGGAATACCAACAGTGACATCGCACTCTGAGAAGAACAGGCACGAACACTCATGAGCACACCGTGAAGCACCAGCGATGAACGTCCATCGGAGATAACCCGAGGTCGTGCGGGCAGTCGGCCGCTCGACCTCATCAGTGAGGAGAGCAGTGGCAGGCAAGGCCCGCGTGCACGAGTTGGCGAAAGAACTCGGTGTCACCAGCAAGGAACTACTCGCACGCCTGAAGGAACAGGGCGAGTTCGTCAAGTCCGCGTCGTCGACCGTCGAACCGCCGGTCGCGCGTCGACTGCGCGAATCGTTCGGTAAGACCGAAGGCGATGCAGCCGCGAAGGCTGCACCCAACCCCGCACCGAAGCCCGGTGCCCCCCGGCCGGGTCCCCGGCCCACCCCTGCGAGCCCGGCCCCCGCGGCCGAGACCGCGCGTCCGAAGCCCGGCGCACCGAAGCCGGCTGCTCCCAAGCCCGCTCCGGCGCCGGAGGAGCCCGCGGCTCCCGCGCCGCAGGCCCCCGCTGCCCAGACGGCACCGCAGTCCCCGGCTGCTCAGGCTCCCAGCGCGACGCCGCAGGCTCCCGCGGCCAAGCCCGGCCCCAAGCCGGCCGGTCCGCGTCCGGGTCCGAAGACCCCGCGCGTCGGTAACAACCCGTACTCCTCGGCTCCGGCCGAGCGTCCCGCTCCGCGTCCGGGTGCCCCGCGCCCCGGCCCGGGCGGACCGCGTCCTACCCCCGGACAGGGCGGCCCCCGCCCCACGCCCGGACAGGGACGTCCCGCAGCAGGCCCCGGTGGCCCGCGTCCCGGACCCGGCCAGGCCGGTCCGCGTCCGGCTCCCGGACAGGGCGGCCCCCGCCCCGCGCCCGGACAGGGCGGTCCCCGTCCGTCCCCGGGTTCGATGCCCCCGCGTCCCAACCCGGGTGCGATGCCGCAGCGTGCTGCGCGTCCGGCCGCATCCGGTCGTCCGGGTCGTCCGGGCGGAGCTCCCGGTGGACGTCCCGGTGGTGGCGGCGGCGGCTACCGCGGTGGCGGCGCCGGTGGCGGCGCACCTGCAGGTGCAGGTGCTCCCGGTGGTTTCCGCGGTCGCCCCGGTGGCGGTGGCGGTGGACGCGGTCGCGGCGGTGCAGCCGGCGCGTTCGGTCGTCCCGGTGGCGCTCCGCGTCGTGGTCGTAAGTCGAAGCGGCAGAAGCGGCAGGAATACGATTCGATGCAGGCGCCGTCGGTCGGCGGCGTGCGGTTGCCGCGTGGCAACGGCGAGACCATCCGTCTCGCTCGCGGCGCATCGCTGTCCGACTTCGCCGAGAAGATCGACGCGAACCCGTCGGCCCTGGTGCAGGCGCTGTTCAACCTCGGTGAGATGGTCACGGCCACTCAGTCGGTGAACGACGACATCCTCGAGCTGCTCGGCTCGGAGATGAACTACGTCGTGCAGGTCGTCTCGCCCGAGGATGAGGACCGCGAGCTGCTCGAGTCGTTCGACATCCAGTACGGCGAGGACGAGGGCGGCGAGGAAGACCTCCAGCAGCGTCCGCCGGTGGTCACCGTCATGGGTCACGTCGACCACGGCAAGACCCGCCTGCTCGACACGATCCGGAAGGAGAACGTCGGCGAGGGTGAGGCCGGTGGCATCACCCAGCACATCGGTGCCTACCAGGTGATGACGCACCTCAACGGTGAAGATCGCCTGATCACCTTCATCGACACCCCGGGTCACGAGGCGTTCACCGCGATGCGTGCCCGCGGCGCGAAGGCGACGGACATCGCGATCCTCGTGGTCGCAGCCGACGACGGCGTCATGCCGCAGACGGTGGAGGCGATCAACCACGCACAGGCCGCCGATGTCCCGATCGTGGTCGCGGTGAACAAGATCGACAAGGAGGGTGCGAACCCTCAGAAGATCCGTCAGCAGCTCACCGAGTACGGGCTGGTGGCGGAGGAGTACGGCGGCGACACCATGTTCGTCGACATCTCCGCGAAGCAGAACCTCAACATCGACCAGCTGCTCGAAGCGGTGCTGCTCACCGCCGACGCAGCGCTCGATCTGCGGGCCAACCCGGACATGGAGGCGCAGGGCGTCGCCATCGAGGCGCACCTCGACCGCGGTCGCGGTCCGGTGGCCACGGTGCTCATCCAGCGCGGCACCCTGCGGGTCGGCGACTCGATCGTCGCCGGCGACGCCTACGGCCGCGTGCGCCGCATGGTCGACGAGCACGGCGAGGACGTGCTCGAGGCACTGCCTTCGCGTCCGGTCCAGGTCGTCGGCTTCACGTCGGTGCCCGGCGCCGGGGACAACCTCGTCGTCGTCGAAGAGGACCGCATCGCGCGTCAGATCGCCGACCGGCGTAATGCCCGCAAGCGCAACGCGCTCGCAGCACGTAGCCGCAAGCGCATCAGCCTCGAGGATCTCGATGCCGCGCTCAAGGAGCACAACGAGCTCAACCTCATCCTCAAGGGCGACAACTCGGGTACCGTCGAGGCCCTCGAAGAGGCGCTCATGGGTATCGAGATCGACGACGAGGTGCGCCTGCGGGTCATCGACCGCGGTGTCGGTGGCGTCACCGAGACCAACGTCAACCTCGCTGCCGCGTCGAACGCCGTGATCATCGGCTTCAACGTCCGCGCCGAGGGCAAGGCCACCGAGCTCGCGAACCGCGAAGGTGTCGACATCCGCTACTACTCGGTCATCTACCAGGCGATCGACGAGGTGGAGAAGGCCCTCAAGGGCATGCTCAAGCCGATCTACGAGGAGGTCGAGCTCGGCCGCGCCGAGATCCGCGCGATCTTCAAGTCGTCGAAGATCGGCAATATCGCGGGTTGCCTCGTGCAGTCCGGCATCGTCAAGCGCAACGCGAAGGCCCGCCTCATCCGCGACAACAACGTCGTGGCCGAGACGGTCACCATCTCGTCGCTGCGCCGCGAGAAGGACGACGTCACCGAGGTCCGCGAGGGCTTCGAGTGCGGTTTGACGATCACCTACTCCGACATCAAGGTCGGCGACGTGATCGAGGCGTACGAGTTGCGCGAGAAGCCGCGCGACTGATCCACCCGCACCCGTGGCGGTGAACGATTCGTCGTTCGCCGCCACGGGTGTGTCGGGACGCCCGACCCGGCCGGCACGGAGCCGACCGGACGGCCGACCGGAGTGTCCTCGAGGAGAGAAGCGAATGTATCTGGGAGCGCTCGAACTCGACCTGCTGCTCGGCGACGTGCATTCGCTCAAGCAGAAGAGATCGGCGATCCGTCCGGTGGTCGCAGAACTGCGCCGGCTCGGGGTGTCCGCCGCCGAAACCGGGGAACACGATCTGTACCGCCGGGCGCAGGTGGGTGTGGCGGTCGTCGCCCCCGACCTCGCGCACGTCGGAGAGATACTGGACAAGTGTGAGCGGCTGGTCGCCCAGCGGCCCGAACTCGACCTGCTGTCGGTCAGACGCAGGCTGTACGGGCCCGAGGACTGATCCCGGCCGCACGACAGGCCGCCTGCCGGCGGCTACAGAAGGGAACGAACGACATGGCCGATCCAGCACGGGCTCGCCGACTCGCGAAGCGCATTGCCACCATCGTGGCCACCGCCATCGACCTCGAGATCAAGGATCCGCGCCTCGAGTTCGTGACGATCACCGACGCGAAGGTCACCGCGGATCTGCACGACGCCACCGTCTACTACACGGTCCGGGGCGCGGATCTGAACACCGAACCCGATCACGAGGCGGCTGCTGCCGGCCTCGAGAAGGCCAAGGGCGTGCTCCGCTCGAAGGTCGGCGCCGGCACCGGTGTGCGGTTCACCCCGACGCTGACGTTCGTCACCGACACCGTGCCCGACACGGCACGGCACATGGAGGAACTCCTCGCGCGCGCTCGCGCGGCCGACGACGAGGTCGCACGCGCCCGTGAGGGCGCCGTTCCGGCCGGCGATGCCGATCCCTACAAGGAATCCCGTGAGCGCGACGCCGGTGACGACGACGAATAACGCACCGGTGCCCGACCCGACTCCTCCGGTGGTCCCGTCGCACCGGGACGATGCCGGCGTCCCGTCCGGCCCGGCAGGATCCGTCGACCTGCACGGTGCCGCCGCACTGCTCGACGCGGCGGCCACCGTGACGGTGCTGTGCCACATCAACCCCGACGCCGACACCCTCGGCAGCGGGCTGGCCCTCGGGCTGGCGCTCGAGCGACGCGGTGTCACCGTGCAGGTCGCGTTCGGTTCGCCCGCGAACATGCCGGACTCGATGCGGTCGCTGCCGGGCGCACACCTGGTCACGCCGGTCGCGGAGGTACGCCGTGAGGCCGATCTCGTGGTGACCGTCGACTGCGGTACCGCGGGCCGTCTCGGTGTCCTGCGCGACCGTCTGAAGACCGCTCCGAACGTCCTGGTGATCGACCACCACCTGTCCAACACGCGGTTCGGCACCCACAACCTCGTCGACCCGGAGTCCGAGGCCACCGCGATGGTGCTCGCCGACCTCTTCGACGTGTGGGGTGTCGAGATCGACGCCGCACTCGCGCACTGCCTGTACGCGGGACTGGTGACCGACACCGGATCGTTCCGCTGGGGTCGCCCGCAGGCCCACGGACTTGCCGAGCGCCTGCTCGCCACCGGTATCGACGGCACGTCGATCACGCGGGCCCTGCTCGACACCCATCCCTTCGGGTGGTTGCCGATGCTGTCGTCGGTGCTGGCCACCGCCACACTCGAACGCGACGCTGCTCAGGGCAGGGGACTGGTCTACGCCTTCGTCCGGCGCGCCGACTCCGCGCATCTCGGTCCGGAGGAGGTCGAGAGCGTCATCGACATCGTGCGCACCACCGCCGAGGCCGAGGTCGCCGCGGTGTTCAAGGAGGTCGCTCCCGAGGAGTGGACCGTCTCGCTGCGCGCGAAGACCTCAGTGGACGTGTCCGCCGTCGCCACCGCACTCGGCGGCGGAGGACACCGCCTGGCGGCGGGGTACACCGCCCACGGCGACACCGATCGGATCGTCGCCGCCCTGCGCGGCGTGCTCGGTTGACTGCGTCCGGCGGGTCGCCCGCCTCTGAGACGCCCGGCGGCTCACGCGCCTCTGAGACGCCCGGCGGCTCACGCGCCTCTGAGACGCCCGGCGGCTCACGCGCTTCCGACGTCACCGGACGGCGGATCCTCGGGCTCGTCCTTCCCGCCCTCGGGGTGCTCGCGGCCGAACCGCTCTACCTGCTGTTCGACATCGCCGTCGTCGGCCGGCTGGGGGCGCTGCCCCTGGCCGGTCTCGCGATCGGCGGGTTGATCCTCGCGCAGGTGAGCACCCAGCTCACCTTCCTGTCGTACGGCACCACCGCGCGCGCGGCGCGTTTCCACGGTGCGGACCGGCACGACGACGCTGTCGGCGAGGGCGTGCAGGCGACCTGGCTCGCGATGATCGTCGGACTTGCGATCCTGCTCGTCGGCCAGGCGCTGGCCGCTCCCGTCGCGCGGCTGCTCGCCGGCGATGCCGAGATCGCCGACGCCGCCGTCTCGTGGCTGCGCGTCGCGCTGTTCGGGGCTCCCCCGATCCTCGTCGGCCTGGCCGGGAACGGTTGGATGCGCGGCGTCCAGGACACGATGCGGCCGCTGCGATTCGTCATCGCCGGCCTCGCCCTGTCGGCGGTGCTGTGCCCGGTACTGGTCCACGGACTGCTGGGCGCTCCCCGGTGGGAACTCGTCGGTTCCGCCATCGCCAACGTGATCGGGCAGTCCGTGACGGCCGTCCTGTTCGTCGTGGCGCTGCTGCGGTCCGGGGTTCCGCTGCGACCGCGACCCGCCGTGATCGGGACACAGTTGCGGCTCGGACGTGACCTGATCGCGCGCAGCCTCGCATTCCAGGCCTGCTTCCTGTCCGCGGCGGCGGTGGCGTCGCGTTTCGGTGCGGCCGCGGTGGCCGGTCATCAGGTCGTGCTGCAACTGTGGACCTTCGTGACCCTCACCCTGGACTCGCTGGCGATCGCTGCGCAGGCCCTCGTCGGCGCCGCGCTCGGTGCGGCCGACCGCCGGGGCGCGACTCGCCTGGCGTGGCGGTTGTCGGCGTGGTCGGTGGTCTTCGCCGTCGTCCTCGCGGTGGTCTTCGTGGCGGGGAAGGATGTGATTCCTGATCTGTTCACCACCGATACCGAGGTGCTCGACCAGATCGGCGTCGCGTGGTGGTTCTTCGTCGCGATCATGCCGCTCGCGGGAATCGTCTTCGCACTCGACGGTGTTCTCCTCGGTGCGGGGGACGCCGCCTTCCTGCGCACCGCGACGCTGGCCTCGGCGCTGTTCGGCTTCCTGCCGTTGATCTGGTTGTCGCTCGCGTACGACTGGGGTCTGGCGGGTATCTGGACGGGGCTTACGGTGTTCATCGTGTTCCGGATGATCGCCGTCGTGTGGCGCACGCTCTCGGGACGATGGGCGGTGACGGGCGCGGACCGGCAGGTGCGCATCCAGGACGAGTCGGGAGGTTAGTGCGTGGCAGCGAAGCTGTGGGCGATCAGCGACATCCATGTGGGCCATCGGGGCAACCGGCCGGTCACCGAGGACCTGTATCCGGAGTCGCCCGACGACTGGTTGATCGTCGCGGGCGACGTGTCGGAGAAGACCGACGACATCCGGTGGGCGCTGTCGCTGCTCCGCAGCCGGTTCGCGAAGGTGATCTGGGTGCCCGGCAACCACGAACTGTGGACGACCGCCAAGGACCCCGTGCAGATGTTCGGGGTCGCGCGCTACGACTATCTCGTCACGATGTGCCGCGAACTCGACGTGCTCACCCCCGAGGATCCGTATCCGATCTGGGAGGGCGAGGACGGGCCGGTGGTGCTCGTGCCGATGTTCCTGCTCTACGACTACTCGTTCCTGCCGGAGGGCACCACGACGAAGGCGGACGGGCTCGCGCTCGCGCGCGAACGCAACGTCGTCGCGACCGACGAGTTCCTGCTGAAGCCGGATCCGTACATCACGCGCGACACCTGGTGCCGGGTACGCGTGGATCAGACCCGCGCCCGTCTCGACTCGCTCGACCCCGCCCTGCCCACCGTGCTGATCAACCACTTCCCGCTGGTGCGCGAACCCACGCGGATGCTGTTCTACCCCGAGTTCGCCCTGTGGTGCGGTACCACCGAGACGGCCGACTGGCACCTGCGCTACCGGGCGCTGTGCAGCGTGTACGGCCACCTGCATATCCCGCGGACCACCTACTACGACGGGGTGCGCTTCGAGGAGGTCTCGGTCGGCTACCCGCGCGAATGGCAGCGACGCGGCATGCCGGAGCAGCCCCTGCGGCAGATCCTCCCCGTCCCGGAGTATCCGCCGGGCAGCCTGAACAAGTGGGGCGGTCATTTCACCGTGACCCCCGAGATGGAAGCCGAGGCCGAGAAGATGCGGGCTCAACGAGAGAAGGAGTTGCGGTGACCGAACCGGACACCGGGCAGAAGACGGACACGCGCGGCGCGCTGATCGGGCGCATCGTGCCGGACGGCATCGCTGCAGCCGAGTTGTTCGAGGACCCACCGGGACTGCGGCCGCATCCCCAGGAGGAGCCGCTCGTGGCGCGGGCCGTGGAGAAGCGGCGCCGCGAGTTCGCCGGTGCCCGTCATTGCGCCCGCCAGGCCATGCGCACCCTCGGCGTCGACCCCGCGCCGGTACTGCGCGGAGAGATGGGCGATCCCGTCTGGCCTCGCGGCGTCGTCGGCAGCCTCACCCACTGCGACGGCTATCGCGGTGCCGTGCTGGGCTATTCGCTGCAGATCCGATCGCTCGGCATCGACGCCGAACCGCACGACGTGCTCCCCGACGGGGTGCTGCCCGCGGTGAGCCTCGAACCCGAACGCGAGTGGCTCGCCTCGGCCGGCGACGACCTGCACTGGGACCGTCTGCTGTTCTGCGCCAAGGAGGCCACCTACAAGGCGTGGTTCCCGCTGACGAAGAGGTGGCTGGGCTTCGAGGACGCCCACATCACCTTCGAGCGCGACACCACCTCGGACGTGGTCACCGGCACCTTCCACTCGCGACTGCTCGTCCCCGGCGACACCCTCGACGGGCAGCCGCTGACGGGCTTCGACGGACGGTGGCTCATCGCCGACGGTCTCGTCCTCACCGCGATCACGGTGCGCTGATGAACGACGCCGCACCCCCGCAGGAACATCCGGCACTCGCCCGCGCAGGCCTGCTCGTCGTCGACAAGCCCGCCGGCATGACGAGCCACGACGTGGTGGCGCGCTGCCGCCGACTGCTCGGCACCCGCAAGGTCGGGCACGCGGGCACTCTCGACCCCATGGCGACGGGCGTGCTCGTCCTCGGCGTCGAGCGCGCCACCAAGCTGCTCGGGCTGCTCGCACTGACGACCAAGTCGTACACCGCGACGATCCGTCTCGGGCAGAGCACCGTCACGGACGACGCGGAAGGCGAGACCGTCGCGACCACCGATGCGACGCACGTGACCGACGAGCAGATCGGCGAGGGCGTGGCCGCGCTGACAGGCGACATCGAGCAGGTGCCCGCCAGCGTCAGCGCCATCAAGATCGACGGCAAGCGCGCCTACGCCCGCATGCGCGAGGGGGAGGCGGTCGAGTTGAAGGCCCGGCCGGTCACGGTCTCGCGGTTCGACGTCCTCGCCCGCCGCGATGTGCCCGGGAGCGGCTTCGTGGACGTCGACGTCGACGTGGACTGCTCGTCCGGCACCTACATTCGGGCGCTCGCACGCGATCTCGGCGCGGCCCTCGGAGTGGGCGGTCATCTCACGGCGCTGCGTCGCACGAAGGTCGGCCCGTTCGGCCTCGAACATGCCCGCACGCTCGAACAGCTCGCCGACGACCCGACGCCGAGCCTCGACATCGACGCGGCCGTGCGCACGGCCTTCGAGTGCCGCACCATCAGCGACGAGGAGGTGGGGCTGCTCGCGAACGGCCGCTGGCTCGAGCCCGTCGGGATCCACGGCGTCTACGGCGCCGTGGATGCGCAGGGTCGGGCCGCGGCGCTGCTGCAGGAGAGGGGCAAGCGGGCTGCGGCGGTGTTCGTGGTGCGTCCCTCCAACATGTGAGCGGGCTCGGACGGTCCGGATCGCAGCCGGCTCAGACGAGCCAGATCGCTTCCGCCGCCGGGTGACCGAGATCGATCGTGCGGCCCTCGGTCCGGCCCAACCGGACCGAGATGGTTCCGGCGAAGTCGCGACGTTCGAGCACGGTGATGTCGGTGTCGAGGGCGATCCCGACCTCGTCGAAGTAGCGCAGCATCGCGGGGTCGGAGTCGGAGATGCGGGCCACGCGGCCGTGGTCGCCGTCGTTGAACTCGCTCAGGGCGCGGGCGGGTGGTGACGGGATCGTGCCGTCGGGTGCCGGGATCGGGTCGCCGTGCGGGTCGCGTTCGGGATGACCGAGTTTGGTGTCGATCGCTGCGACCATCCGTTCGGAGACGGCGTGCTCGAGGATCTCGGCCTCGTCGTGCACTTCGTCCCACCCGTAGCCGAGCTCGCGGACCAGGAAGGTCTCGATGAGGCGGTGGCGCCGGACCATCGCCACGGCGGCCTGCCGGCCCTCGTCGGTGAGGGAGATCGCGCCGTAGCGCTCGTGGTCGACGAGTCCCTGGTCCGCGAGGCGGCGTACCGCTTCGGACACCGTGGACGCCGACACGCCCAGCTTCTCGGCGAGCAGCTTGGTGGAGATCTTCTCCCCGGACCACTCCTGGACCGTCCACATGATCTTGAGATAGTCCTGTGCGACCGAGGACAGCAGCTCGGTCGCGGTGGTCTCGTTACTCTCAGGCACGCGTCCAGCTTAGGTAACCGTCACCCGGGAATCACGCTCTCCGTCGGCTCGCTGGTCCTTTCGCCCTCCGGCGCGCGGCGACGCATCACGAGCCGGGTGACGACACCCTGACGCGGAGCGAACAGGTACGCGAGGGTGAAGACCACGGCCTGGGCGAGCACCACCACGCCGCCGGTCGCGGCGTCGGTGTAGTAGCTCGTGTACACACCGACCACCGAGGCGATCACTGCGAGTACCGGTGCGATCACCAGCATCCGGGCCATCCGGTCGGTGAGCAGATAGGCGGTCGCGCCGGGGATGATGAGCATCGCGACGACGAGGATCACGCCGACCGCCTGCAGCGCGCTGACGATCGTCACCGCGAGCAGCGACAACAGCAACGCCGACAGCGCGGCGGGGGACAGGCCGAGGGTGTGCGCCTGGACGCGGTCGAAGGCGAACAGCGTCAGATCGCGGCGCTTCGCGACGAGGACGGCCAGCACGACGGCCGCCAGGATCGACACCTGCCAGACGTCGCCCGTCGCGAGCCCGAGCAGGTTTCCGAACAGCACGTGGTGCAGGTCGATCTGGCTCGGGTTCTTCGAGATCAGCACCACGCCCAGGGCGAACAGCGTCGTGAAGACGATGCCGATGGTGGCGTCCTCCTTGACGCGGCTCGTGCCGCGGACGAGCCAGATCAACGCGACGGCGATGCCGGCGAAGACGAGGGCTCCGAGCGCGAACGGCACCCCCATCAGATAGGCGAGGACGACACCGGGCAGCACGGCGTGCGAGACCGCGTCGCCCATCAGCGACCAGCCGATGAGCACGAGCCAGCAGCTGAGCAGCGCGCACACGATCGTCGCGGCGACCGCGACGAGCAGCGCGCGCTGCATGAAGCCGTACTGCAGGGGTTCGATCAGCACGTCGATCATCGTCCGGCCTCCTGTGCGTATGTCTCCCGTGCGACGTCCTCGGCTCGTCCACCGTTCGCAGGTGGGGGAGCGCCGAAGGCGCGGGCGAGGTTTTCCGGGAGGAGGACCTCCTCGGGGGAGCCGTGCACGAGCACGCGCCGCTGCAGCAGTACCGCCTCGTCGCACAGTTGCGCCAGACCTGCAAGATCGTGGGTGGCGACGAGGATCGCGTGGCCGCTCGCCGCCAGTTCGCGGATGACGCCGGTCAGCGCGTGCTCGGTGGTGGTGTCGACCCCCGCGAACGGCTCGTCGAGCAGCAGCAGCGGCGAGCCCTGCGCGATCGCCCGTGCCACGAAGACACGCTTGCGCTGGCCGCCCGAGAGCTGCCCGATCTGCCGGCCGGACAACGCGGTCATGCCCACGCGTTCGAGCGCGGCGTCGACGGCCTCGTGGTCGGCGGGGCGCGGGCGGCGCAGGAAGCCCTGGTGGCCGTAGCGGCCCGTCATGACGACGTCGCGCACGCCGATCGGGAAGTTCCAGTCGACGGCCTCGGACTGCGGCACGTAGGCGACCTGCGTGCGGCGACGCGCCACGGCGGTGGTCGTCCCGCCGATGGTGACGCGACCCGAGGTGGGTCGTACGAGACCCATGATCGTCTTGAACAGCGTCGACTTACCCGAGCCGTTGGTTCCCACGAGTCCGCAGACGCGGCCGGGTGCGAGTTTCAGGGTGACGTTCTGCAGGGCCAGGACGGTGTCGTAGCGCACCGTCACGTCGTCGACGAACAGTGCCGGTGTGTCGAGTGTCGAAGTCATGGCCTCAGTCCCGTCGTGATGACGTCGATGTCGTGTCGGAGCAGATCGAGGTAGGTGGGGACGGGACCGTCCGCCTCGGAGAGCGAATCGACGTAGAGGATTCCGCCGAATTCCGTTCCGGTATCGGCCGCGACCTGCCGTTGCGCCTTGTCCGAGACGGTCGATTCGCAGAACACCGCCGGAACCTCGTTGGTGCGCACGAAATCGACGGTCCGGGCGATCTGCTGCGGGGTGCCCTGCTGGTCGGAGTTCACCGGCCACAGATAGGCCTCCTGCAGCCCGGCGTCGCGCGCGAGATAGCTGAACGCGCCCTCACAGGTGACGAGTGCGCGCCGGTCGGCGGGCACGCTGTCGAGGGCGGTGACGAGTTCGGTGTGGAGACCGTCGAGTTCGGCCTTGTAGGCCTCGGCGCGGGCCGCGAAGTCGTCCGCGTGCTCGGGGGCGAGGTCGGCCAGTGCCGCGGCGATGTTGTCGACGTAGACGCGGGCGGCGAGCGGGGACATCCAGGCGTGGGGGTTGTAGGGACCCGTCGTCGCGCCCTCACCGATCGGCAGTGGGTCCACACCCTCGCTCACGACCACGTGCTCGGCGTCGACATCGGCGACGAACTGTTCGAACCACCGCTCGAGACCGAGTCCGTTGTCGAGGACGAGGTCGGCCTCGGTCGCGAACCGCAGGTCGCCCGGCGTGGGCTCGTAGCCGTGGACCTCGGCGCCGGGCTTGGTGATGGACTCGACCCGCACGTGGTCGCCGCCGACGTTGCGCGCCATGTCGGCGAGGACGGTGAAGGTGGTCAGGACCAGGGGCCGATCGTCGGCGGAACCGGTGGTCGAACATGCCGCGAGGGCGGCGGCGCAGGCCGTGGCCGCGAAGGTGGCGATCATGCGACCGGCACGGGAGGATACGGACCGTGTTCTGTGGGCTCTCGACGAAAAGTTCGGCACACCGAAATTATGCATTCGCCGAGCCGTCACCGTCATGTGGGGCGCTCCGGGAGCCATCCGGGCGTGCCCGACCCGCTCACGGGCCGTAGGCTGCCGATGTGCAGAGATGGCGAGGTCTGGACGAAATTCCTGCGGACTGGGGTCGGTGTGTACTCACGATCGGCGTGTTCGACGGCGTACACCGCGGCCATCAGCAGCTCATAGCGCGTGCCGTCGAGGCCGCGCGGGCACGCGGTGTGGCCGCCGTGCTCATGACCTTCGATCCCCACCCCATGGAAGTGGTCCGCCCGGGCAGCCACCCGGCGCAGCTGACCACCCTCGCGCGACGCGCCGAGCTCGCCGAGGAACTCGGTATCGACGTTTTCTGCGTCATGCCGTTCACCCCGGAATTCATGAAGCTCTCGCCGGAGCGGTACGCCCACGAGATCCTCGTCGAGCGACTGCACGTGGCCGAGGTGGTCGTGGGGGAGAACTTCACCTTCGGAAAGAAGGCGGCCGGCACCGTCGACATGCTGCGCTCGATCGGTGAGCGTTTCGGGTTCGCGGTGCAGGGGCTCACGCTGGTCGCCGAGCACGCCGTGACGTTCTCGTCGACCTACATTCGTTCGTGCGTCGACGCCGGGGACGTCGTTGCGGCCGCGGACGCACTCGGTCGCCCGCACCGGGTCGAAGGCGTGGTCGTGCACGGCGACGGTCGCGGTCGCGGACTCGGATTCCCGACCGCCAACGTCGCACCGCCGATCTACGCGGCGATCCCCGCCGACGGCGTGTACGCGGCCTGGTTCACGGTGCTCGACTCCGGTTCTCCCGTCGAGGGACTCACAGCTGGTCAGCGCTACCTCGCAGCCGTGTCGGTGGGCACCAATCCGACCTTCTCCGGACGCAAGCGCACGGTGGAGGCGTTCGTCCTCGACGAGAAGGCCGATCTCTACGGCCAGCACGTGGCGGTCGACTTCGTCGAGCGGCTGCGGGGCATGGAGAAGTTCGATTCCGTGGAAGCGTTGATCTCCGCGATGCACCGCGACGCCGAACGGGCGCGAGAGGTTCTCACGAAGACTCCCCAGTGACACCGACTTCGAGTGACACCGACTTCCGAGTGACACCGACTCTCGAGTGACGTGGGTGTCCGTCGACCGTCCGGTGTCGTCCGAACGAACGCAACTGCGAGTTCGGTACGAAAAAGGTCTTGTCCGCCGTCTTCTCCGAGGACCGGGGGCGCACCCCGGACCGCGAGTCGATTCTGTCGTTCTTCGCCTCCCGCATGCACCTGGTCAGTGCTCTGGCACGTCGGATCGCCGACGCGCCGGGCTCACTGGACTATCCCTACTGGGTGAAGGCCGACCTCGCCGTCGACGACGGTGTCGCTCGCGATCGAGCGCTACTACCGCGAGCGCGGGGAGGATCTGCCCTCGGAGTACGCGGCGGTACCCGTGGCGCTCGGCGGTCACCGTCCTGGCCCCGGCACGGGACGACCTCCGTCCCGACCGCGACATCGACCGGTACGTCGAGTTGCTCGACCAGGTTTTCGCCGAGGTGTCGGCCGCGGTGGGCCGCGCGGGTGCCGGCCGGCGCTGAACCCGATCGTGGTTCGGCGGCAGAAGTCGGCTCTGATAGGCTGGACCGTCGGTGCGCGCTGCGGTTCGCGGTGGCCGTACCGGGCGGACTCCGGTCCGTCTACCGTCACGCGGACGTCAGTTGTACAGGAGTGACCCAGTGGCTCTGACCACCGAACAGAAGAAGCAGATCCTCGGCGAGTACGGCCTCCACGAGACCGACACCGGCTCCCCCGAGGCGCAGGTGGCACTGCTCACCAAGCGCATCGTGGACCTCACCGAGCACCTCAAGCAGCACAAGCACGACCACCACTCCCGCCGCGGCCTGCTGCTGCTGGTCGGTCGTCGTCGCCGCCTGCTGAAGTACGTCGAGAAGGTCGACGTCGAGCGTTACCGCTCGCTCATCCAGCGTCTGGGTCTGCGTCGCTGACGCGGACAGGACACGACCTGATCTGCATTCGCTGATCTTTTCCGGCAGCCGACGGGGTACCCACTACACTGGGCCTCGTTGGCTGTCGGTGTTTGTGCCGGTTCGGCCGGCGACTTCCATCGCCTCCAATGGTGATGATCCGTATGCACCGACGGTGTCGGTCCTCGGTAGTGACCTTCCGGTCCCGTCGGGTGTCGTATCCCGAATCCGCCGGAGGGTTTCGATCGACGACCGCCTCCGTGAGTCGGTGCGCAGCCGTGGCCACGGGGGTCGCGGCGCCCGCGCGGGTACGGCGAAGACGAAGAGGGAAGAGAAGACATACAGATGACAAGCACTACCGCAGTCGAGATCGACGAAGGGGTCTACGAGACCACCGCAACGCTCGACAACGGTGCCTACGGCACCCGCACCATCCGTTTCGAGACCGGCCGCCTCGCACGCCAGGCCGCCGGTTCGGTCGTCGCCTATCTCGACGACGAGACCATGCTGCTTTCGGCCACCAGCGCCTCGAAGCAGCCCAAGGACCAGTTCGACTTCTTCCCGTTGACGGTGGACGTCGAGGAGCGCATGTACGCCGCGGGTCGCATCCCCGGCTCGTTCTTCCGTCGGGAGGGACGCCCCTCCACCGACGCGATCCTGACCTGCCGTCTGATCGACCGGCCGCTGCGCCCGTCCTTCGTCGACGGTCTGCGCAACGAGATCCAGGTCGTCGTCACGGTTCTGAGCCTGAACCCGAACGACCTCTACGACGTCGTCGCGATCAACGCCGCGTCGGCCTCCACCCAGCTCGCCGGCCTGCCGTTCTCCGGCCCGGTCGGTGGCGTGCGTGTCGCGCTCATCGTCTCCGACGACAACAAGTCGGGCCAGTGGGTCGCGTTCCCGACCGTCGAGCAGCTCGAGAACGCCGTCTTCGACATGGTCGTCGCCGGTCGCATCGTCGGTGGGGGAGACAACCCCGACACCGCGGACGTCGCGATCATGATGGTCGAGGCCGAGGCGACCGAGAACGTCATCGCGCTCGTCGACGGTGGTGCGCAGGCACCGACCGAGACGATCGTCGCCGAGGGCCTCGAGGCCGCCAAGCCGTTCATCGCGCGCCTGTGCATCGCACAGCAGCAGCTCGCCGCCGCCTCGGCCAAGCCGACCGGCGACTTCCCGCTGTTCCCGGCCTACCAGGACGACGTCTACGCCGCGGTCGAGGCCGCCGCGGGGGAGAAGCTCGCCGAGGCGCTCACTATCGCCGGCAAGCAGGAGCGCGACGATCGCACCGACGAGATCAAGGTCGAGGTGCTCGAGCAGGTCGCCCCGAACTTCGAGGGTCGCGAGAAGGAGATCGGCGCAGCCTTCCGCTCGCTCACCAAGAAGCTCGTGCGCCAGCGCATCCTGCGCGACCAGTTTCGCATCGACGGCCGCGGTGTCACCGACATCCGTGCGCTCTCGGCCGAGGTCGCCGTGGTGCCGCGCGCTCACGGTTCGGCGCTGTTCGAGCGTGGCGAGACCCAGATCATGGGTGTCACCACGCTCGACATGGTGAAGATGGCGCAGCAGGTCGACTCGCTCGGCCCCGAGACCAGCAAGCGCTACATGCACCACTACAACTTCCCGCCGTACTCCACCGGTGAGACCGGTCGTGTGGGCTCCCCGAAGCGTCGCGAGATCGGCCACGGTGCCCTCGCAGAGCGCGCGCTCATCCCGGTTCTGCCGAGCCAGGAGGAGTTCCCCTACGCGATCCGTCAGGTATCCGAGGCCCTGAGCTCCAACGGCTCGACCTCGATGGGTTCGGTGTGCGCCTCGACCCTGTCGATGCTCAACGCCGGTGTGCCGCTGAAGGCCCCCGTCGCGGGCATCGCGATGGGCCTGGTCTCCGACGAGATCGAGCTCGAGGACGGTACCCGCGAGACCCGCTACGTCGCCCTCACCGACATCCTCGGTGCGGAGGACGCGTTCGGCGACATGGACTTCAAGGTCGCCGGCACGAAGGACTTCGTGACCGCCCTGCAGCTCGACACCAAGCTCGACGGTATCCCGTCGCAGGTCCTCGCCGGTGCGCTCTCGCAGGCCCACGATGCCCGCGCCACGATCCTCGAGGTCATGGCCGAGGCCATCGACACGCCCGACGAGATGAGCGAGTTCGCTCCGCGAATCACCACCATCAAGGTCCCGATGGACAAGATCGGTGAGGTCATCGGCCCCAAGGGCAAGATGATCAACTCGATCACCGAGGAGACCGGCGCCAACATCTCCATCGAAGATGACGGCACCGTCTACGTCGGTGCAGCGGACGGCCCGTCCGCGCAGGCCGCGATCGACAAGATCAACGCCATCGCCAACCCGCAGCTGCCGAAGGTCGGCGAGCGCTTCCTCGGCACCGTGGTCAAGACCACGGCGTTCGGAGCGTTCGTCTCCCTGCTCCCCGGCCGCGACGGCCTGGTGCACATCAGCAAGCTCGGCAACGGCAAGCGCATCGCCAAGGTCGAGGACGTCGTGAACGTCGGTTCGAAGATCCGCGTCGAGATCGCCGACATCGACAACCGCGGCAAGATCAGCCTCGTCCCCGTCGAGGACGAGTCGGCCGAGGCTGCTGCGACCGGCGAGAACGCCGAGTCCTGATCACCCCACCCGCCTGCCGGTTCCCGGTGGGCGCGTGAGCCCCGCACCCGTGGCGCCCGACATCCGGGCGGGCACCACGGGTGCGGCGTTTCCGGCAGACCATGGTTACCGGGGTGCAACGGCCGGATGTCATCCGGGTGAGGTTCCGCCGAACCGGGTCCGGACCGCGCCCGGGAATGGTTCCCTGAGTATGTGAGAACGGGCATGCAGGCGGATCTCGGGTGGTTGCGCGGAGCGAATCTGGCTCTGGCAACCTGGGTGTCCGCCATCAACTTCTGGGCCTGGAACATGATCGGGCCGCTGTCGACGACCTACGCCACCGACATGTCGCTCAGCAGCACGGAAGCGTCGATGTTGGTGGCCACGCCGATCCTCGTGGGCTCCCTCGGCCGCATCGCGGTCGGGGCGATGACGGACCGGTACGGCGGACGGGCGATGTTCATCGCCGTCTCGCTGTCGTCGATCGTTCCCGTCGTCGCGGTCGGATTCGCCGCCGAGGCCGGCTCCTATCCGCTGCTCCTGGTCTGCGGGTTCTTCCTCGGCATCGCCGGCACGATCTTCGCGGTCGGGATCCCGTTCGCCAACAACTGGTACGAACCCGCCCGCCGCGGCTTCGCGACCGGCGTGTTCGGGGCGGGCATGGTGGGCACGGCCCTGTCGGCCTTCTTCACCCCGCGTTTCGTGAACTGGTTCGGGCTGGTGCCCACCCACATCGTCGTGGCGGCCGCCCTCGCCGTGACCGCCGTGGTGTGCATCCTGGTGATGCGCAATGCTCCCGATTTCCGTCCCAACACCGACCCGGTGCTGCCCAAACTGACAGCCGCGGCGAAACTCGGTGTGACCTGGGAGATGTCGTTCCTGTACGCGGTCGTGTTCGGCGGATTCGTGGCGTTCAGCAACTATCTGCCCACCTACATCAAGACGATCTACGGCTTCTCCGCCGTCGACGCCGGTACGCGCACGGCGGGTTTCGCGCTCGCCGCCGTCCTCGCCCGGCCCGTGGGCGGAGCGCTGTCGGACCGGGTGCCGCCGAAATACGTGGTCCTGGCCTCGTTCACCGGCACCGCCGTGATGGCGGTGATCGCGACCTTCCAGCCCCCGCCCGACCTGTGGTCGGCGCTGACGTTCATCACAATGGCGATCTTCCTCGGCATCGGCACCGGCGGTGTCTTCGCGTGGGTGGCGCGCCGCGCCCCGGCGCACACAGTGGGCAGTGTCACCGGCATCGTCGCCGCTGCCGGTGGGCTCGGCGGCTACTTCCCGCCACTGGTGATGGGCGCGACCTACGACGCCGAAGGCAACGACTACACCGTCGGTCTGCTCCTGCTCGCGGCGACGGCACTGGTGTGCCTGTTCTACACCGCATTTCGGCTGCACGCCCATGAACCGCCCCCTGTCGCACGATCCGGAACCCGCGACGTACGTGAGGAGAAGCCGTGACGGACACCGCCGGAGTCGGGAACCGGATCGAGGAACTGCTCGTGCGCAGCGGACGGTTCTTCACCTCCGGCGAGCAGTCCGACGACACACGCACGGTCACGCGGCGCGGTGGCCGCGAGGGCGACATCTTCTACCGGGACCGCTGGAGCCACGACAAGGTCGTCCGCTCGACCCACGGGGTGAACTGCACCGGCTCGTGCTCGTGGAAGATCTACGTCAAGGACGGCATCATCACCTGGGAGACCCAGGAAACCGACTATCCGACAGTCGGTCCCGACCGTCCTGAGTACGAACCGCGTGGATGCCCGCGCGGCGCGGCCTTCTCCTGGTACACCTACTCGCCGACGCGCGTGCGCTATCCGTACGCGCGCGGGCTGCTCGTCGAGATGTACCGGGAGGCGCGGCAGCGACTCGGCGATCCGGTGCTCGCCTGGGCCGACGTCCAGAACGATCCCGAACGGCGCCGCCGCTACCAGCGTGCCCGCGGCAAGGGCGGACTGGTGCGCGTCACGTGGGCCGAGGCCACCGAGATGATCGCCGCCGCGCACGTCCACACCATCAAGGAGTACGGACCCGACCGGGTGGCCGGCTTCTCGCCGATCCCCGCCATGTCGATGGTCTCCTTCGCCGCCGGATCCCGGTTCGTCGAACTGCTCGGCGGCGTGATGACGTCGTTCTACGACTGGTACGCCGACCTACCGGTGGCGTCGCCGCAGGTCTTCGGCGATCAGACCGACGTACCCGAGTCCGGGGACTGGTGGGACGCCTCCTACCTGATGATGTGGGGTTCGAACGTGCCCGTCACCCGCACCCCGGACGCGCACTGGATGACGGAGGTCCGCTACCGCGGCACCAAGGTCGTCTCGGTGAGTCCGGACTACGCCGACAACACCAAGTTCGCCGACGAGTGGATGGCGTGCGCGGCCGGTACCGACGGTGCCCTGGCGATGGCGATGGGCCACGTGCTCCTCACCGAGTTCTATGTGCGGCAGCGCGTGCCGTTCTTCGTCGACTACGTGCGCCGGTACACCGACCTGCCCTTCCTCGTGCGGGTCGAGGAACGCGACGGAAGGCTCGTGCCGGGCAAGAACCTCACCGCCGCCGATCTCGGGCACAGCGTCGAGAACGCGGCCTTCAAACCGGTCTTCGTCGACGGTGCGACCGACACCGTCGTCGTACCCCCGGGCTCCCTCGGCTTCCGCTACGGCGACGACGGCATCGGAAAGTGGAATCTCGAACTCGGCGACCTCGTCCCGACATTGACGGTCGCGCCCCGCGGCGGGGGAGCGGGCGAGACCGCGGCGGTGTACCTGCCGAGCTTCGACACCGTCGACGGGCACGGTGAAAGCATCGAACGGGGCGTGCCGGTCCGTCGGATCGGGGACCACCTCGTGTGCACCGTCTTCGACCTGATGCTCGCGCAGTACGGGGTGAACCGTCCGGAGCTCGACCTGCCCGGGCAGTGGCCGAGCGGGTACGACGACCCGGGCTCGCCGTACACCCCGGCCTGGCAGGAGGCCCTCACCGGGGTGCCCGCGGCCCAGGCGATCCGGATCGCGACGGAGTTCGCACGCAACGCCGAGGAGTCGGGCGGGCGTTCGATGATCATCATGGGGGCCGGCATCTGCCAGTGGTTCCACGGCGACGCGACCTATCGCGCCGTACTTGCGCTGCTCATGCTCACCGGCTGCATGGGACGCAACGGAGGCGGGTGGGCGCACTACGTCGGCCAGGAGAAGTGCCGTCCCGTCACGGGATGGGCGGCCATGGCGATGGGGACGGACTGGTCTCGCCCACCTCGCCAGATGGCCGGCACCTCCTACTGGTACGTGCACACCGACCAGTGGCGCTACGACGGTTACCGTGCCGACGCGCTGGCCAGTCCGCTGGGACGAGGTCGTTTCCGCGACAAGCACACGATGGACGTCATGGCGTCCGCGGTCGCCATGGGCTGGACACCCTTCTATCCCCAGTTCGACCGCAACACCCACGAGATTGCCGAACAGGCACGGGCGGCGGGACGGGAGATCCCGCAGCACGTCGCGCAGCAACTCGCCTCGGGTGAACTGAAACTGTCGGTGACCGACCCCGACGACCCGCGGAACTGGCCGCGCGTGCTCAGCGTGTGGCGGTCGAACCTGCTCGGCTCGTCCAGCAAGGGCAACGAGTATTTCCTGCGGCACCTGCTCGGCACCGATTCCAACGTGCAGGCCGAGCCGACGGCCCCCGGCCTGCGGCCCGGTGAGGTGGCGTGGCCCGACGACCTGCCCGAAGGAAAACTCGACCTGCTCATGTCGATCGACTTCCGCATGACCTCGACAACGTTGTTCTCCGACATCGTCCTGCCCGCCGCGACCTGGTACGAGAAGGGCGACCTGTCGAGCACCGACATGCACCCCTACATCCACGCGTTCACCGCAGCGGTCGATCCGCCCTGGGAAACCCGTTCGGACTACGACGCTTTCGGCGCCATCGCACAGACCTTCAGCACCCTCGCCCGGACCCACCTGGGAACCCGCACCGACATCGTGATGGGGACACTGCAGCACGACACGCCCGCAGCGATGGCGTATCCGTCCGGCACCGAGCGGGACTGGCGCTCGACCGGCGAGGTGCCGGTTCCGGGGAGGACGATGGGTCCGCTCACCGTCGTCGAACGGGACTACGGTGCGATCGCGGAGAAGTGGGCGACGCTCGGTCCGCTCGTCGAGTCCCTCGGGTTGAACACCAAGGGCGTCGTGACCCGGCCGGACCGTGAGGTCGCCGAACTGGCACAGAGATTCGGCGTGATGGATTCCGGTGCCGGACAGGGACGTCCGGCGATCACCACCGCCGAACGCATGGCCGACACGATCCTCGCGCTGTCGGGCACGTCCAACGGCAGGCTCGCCGTCGAGGGTTTCCGTGAACTGGAGAAACGCACCGGACGGCGACTCGTGCACCTCGCGGAGGGCAGCGAGGAACGGCGGATCACCTACGCCGACACCCAGGCCCGTCCCGTACCGGTCATCACGAGCCCGGAATGGTCGGGGAGCGAAACGGGAGGTCGCCGGTACGCGCCGTTCACGATGAACATCGAGGAGCTGAAACCGTTCCACACGTTGACGGGCCGGATGCACTTCTACGTCGACCACGACTGGCTCGAAGAGCTCGGGGAGCAGCTCCCGGTCTACCGGCCCCCACTCGACATGTCGCGGTTGTTCGGCGAGCAGGCGGTCGGCTCCGGCGACGGTGTCGGTCTGACGGTGAGATACCTGACCCCGCACTCGAAGTGGTCGATCCACTCGGAATATCAGGACAACCTGTTCATGCTGTCGCTGTCCCGGGGTGGGCCGACGATGTGGATGTCGCCGGCCGACGCCGCAAAGATCTCGGTGAGCGACAACGACTGGGTCGAGGCCGTCAACCGCAACGGTGTCGTGGTGTGCCGGGCGATCGTCTCGCACCGGATGCCCGAAGGGGTGGTGTTCGTCTACCACGCCCAGGACCGCGTCATCGATGTCCCGCGCAGCGAGACCACCGGACGCCGCGGCGGCATCCACAATTCGCTGACCCGCATCCTCATCAAGCCGAGCCACCTGGCCGGTGGATACGCGCAGACGGCCTACGCGTTCAACTATCTCGGCCCGACGGGCAACCAGCGCGACGAGGTGACGATCGTGCGTCGCCGATCCCAGGAGGTCGTCTACTGATGTGTGAGCAGGAAGTGAGGCGATCGTGAAGGTCATGGCACAACTCGCGATGGTGATGAACCTCGACAAGTGCATTGGATGCCACACCTGCTCGGTGACCTGCAAACAGGCGTGGACCAACCGGTCGGGCACCGAGTACGTGTGGTTCAACAACGTCGAAACCCGCCCGGGCCAGGGCTATCCGCGCACCTACGAGGACCAGGAACGCTGGCGCGGTGGCTGGGTCCGGGATACCAAGGGACGGCTGCGTCTCCGCGACGGTGGACGCCTCGCGAAACTCGCCCGCATCTTCTCGAACCCGAAGATGCCGTCGATCCACGACTACTACGAACCGTGGACCTACGACTACGACAACCTGACGAACGCCCCGCTCGGCGACCACGTCCCGGTGGCCTCGCCGCGCAGCCTCATCTCCGGTGAACCGATGAAGGTGGAATGGTCGGCGAACTGGGACGACAACCTCGGTGGCTCACCGGCGATCGTGCCCGACGACCCGATCCTGAAGAAGGTCGGCGACCGGATCAAGCTCGAGTTCGAGCAGACCTTCATGTTCTACCTGCCGCGGATCTGCGAGCACTGCCTCAACCCGTCGTGTGTGGCGTCGTGTCCGTCCGGCGCGATGTACAAGCGGTCGGAGGACGGCATCGTCCTCGTCGACCAGGACCGGTGCCGCGGCTGGCGGATGTGCGTGTCCGGATGCCCGTACAAGAAGGTGTACTTCAACCACAAGACCGGGAAGGCCGAGAAGTGCACCTTCTGCTACCCGCGGGTCGAGGTGGGGCTGCCGACCGTGTGTTCGGAGACATGCGTGGGCAGGCTCCGGTACATCGGTCTGGTCCTCTACGACGTCGATCGGGTCCTGGAGGCGGCATCGGTGGAGAACGACACCGACCTGTACGAGGCGCAACGCGGCCTGCTGCTCGACCCCCGTGACCCCGAGGTGATCGCCGGCGCCCGCGCCGAGGGCATCTCCGACGAGTGGATCGAGGCCGCGCAACGGTCCCCGGTCTACGACCTGATCAGCACGTACCGGGTCGCGTTGCCGCTGCATCCGGAATACCGGACGATGCCGATGGTCTGGTACGTGCCACCGCTGTCACCGGTCGTCGACGCCGTCAGCCGGGAGGGACACGACGGCGAGGACATCGGCAACCTGTTCGGCGCCCTCGACGCCCTGCGCATCCCCATCGCGTACCTCGCGGAACTGTTCACCGCCGGGGACACCGCGACGGTCGAGGCGGTGTTGCGACGACTCGCCGCGATGCGCTCCTACATGCGCGACATCAATCTCGGCCGCGAGACCCGCCCCGAGATCCCCGAGGCCGTCGGCATGACCGAGGAACGGATCTACGAGATGTACCGGCTCCTCGCGCTCGCCAAGTACGACGAGCGGTACGTCATCCCGACCGCCTACGCGGCCGAAGGACATCGGCTCGAGGAGTCGGCGACGGACTGCGCGCTGTCCTACGAAGGTGGCCCCGGCATGTACGAGTCGGGTCCGTTCGGGGAGGCCAGCGGCGTCCCGGTCCCGGTGGCGGTCGAGACCTTCCACGCCCTCGCACAGCGGCAGACCAGTGAGGGGATGGCGGCGAACGCGTCGAACCCGTCGCGGGTGAACCTCCTGAACTGGGACGGCAAGGGCGTACCGACGGGCATGTTCCCGGGCGGTCACGACACGAGGGGGGAGAAGCAATGAGACTGCTGCGTCCACGGCGCGCCGGCGTCGATCGCGCCCTGCACCGTCGCCTCGTCCGTCAGGCCGCGTCGCTGCTGCTCGCCTATCCCGACGCCGGACACGCCGGACGGCTGGACGTCGCCGGGCAGCTCGTCGACCACATCACCGGTCCCGAGCAGGACATGCTGGGGACGGCGATCCGCGCACTGGACGAACCGGATCTGCTCGTCCTGGCCCAGCGGTACGTCGAGACCTTCGACCTGCGGCGACGCTCGACGATGTACCTGACCTACTGGACCGCGGGCGACACCCGGAATCGCGGCGCCGAGATGCACGCCTTCGCGAGTGCCTACCGCGCCTCGGGCGTCGAGCCGCCCGCCCACGAATCACCCGACCATCTGCCGGTCGTCCTCGAATTCGCGGCCACCGTGGATCCCGCCGCGGGCGAGGAACTCCTCACCCGGTATCGGGTGGCCCTCGACGTGCTGCACACCTCCCTGCACGAGGCCGGCTCGCCGTACGCGCAGGTCGTCGCAGCCGTGTGCGCGACGCTCCCGCCGGTCACCGACCGGGACGAGGAACGGGCCCGGCGCCTCGCGCAGGCGGGACCGCCCCGAGAGTCGATCGGTCTGCAGCCCTTCACCCTGACGGTGCCGCCCCGGCGAGGAGTTCCGGAATCATGAGTGCAGGAGAGATCTTCTGGGACGTGGTGCCGTACGTGACGCTCGCGATCGTCGCGGTGGGGACCTGGTGGCGGTACCGATACGACAAGTTCGGATGGACCACCCGTTCGTCCCAGCTGTACGAGGCGCGGTTGCTGCGCATCGCGAGCCCCATGTTCCACTTCGGGATCCTGGTCGTGATCGTCGGCCACGTCATCGGCCTGGTGATCCCGCAGTCGTGGACCGACGCCGTGGGATTGAGTCAGCACGCCTATCATGTGCAGGCCATCACGCTCGGCACGATCGCGGGTGTCTCGACGCTCGTCGGCATCTCCCTGCTCGTGTATCGCCGTCGCACCAGCGGTCCCGTCTTCAGCGCCACCACTCTCAACGACAAGGTCATGTATGTCGTGCTCGTCGCCGCGATCGTGGCGGGTCTCGCCACCACGCTGATGGGGTCGGGTGTCGTGGGCGAGGAACACAACTACCGGGAGACCGTCTCGCCGTGGTTCCGGTCGATCTGGGTCCTGCAACCCCGCGGCGACCTGATGGTGGAGGCGCCGTTCAGCTTCCAGCTGCACGCGCTGATCGGCCTCGTGCTCTTCGCGATATGGCCGTTCACCCGCCTAGTCCACGCCTTCAGTGCCCCCGTCGGATACCTGTTCCGGCCGTACATCGTCTACCGCAGCCGCGAGGAGGCACGTCCCGGCCGGCTCGTGGGTTCGCAACCGCAACGACGGGGGTGGTGAGCGCGACCGATGGTGGGGGACAGTCCCGGTGTACTGTGAAATGTTCCGCGCCCTCCGACCTTGTCAGGACCACCGAAGATCCCCATGGCTTCCAGTTCCCACGTGAAGAACGACGCTTCGACCCCCGCACCCGTCGCGGCCACCGGCGTCCGCCGCTCGGTCCTTCCCGGGGGAGTGCGGGTCGTCACCGAGCACGTCCCGGGAGTGCGCTCGGCGGCCGTCGGCGTGTGGGTCGGTGTCGGATCCCGCGACGAACAACCGTCGGTCGCAGGCGCCGCCCACTTCCTCGAGCACCTGCTGTTCAAGGCGACCCCGACGCGTACCGCTCTCGACATCGCCGAGACGATGGACGGGATCGGGGGAGAGCTCAACGCGTTCACCAGCAAGGAACACACCTGCTTCTACGCGCACGTGCTCGACGACGACCTGCCGATCGCCGTCGACGTCGTCGCAGACGTCGTCCTGCGCGGCCGGTGCCTGAGCGCGGACGTCGACGTCGAGCGTCAGGTGGTGCTCGAGGAGATCGCGATGCGCGACGACGATCCGGAGGATCTGCTCGGCGACTCGCTGCTCACCGCGCTGTACGGCGATCACCCCATCGGCCGGCCGATCATCGGATCCGTCGAGTCGATCGAGTCCATGACCCGGACCCAGCTGCACTCGTTCCATGTGCGCCGCTACACCCCGCCGCGGATGGTCGTCGCGGTCGCCGGCAACGTCGACCACGCGCACACCGTCGAACTGGTCCGCCGCGCCTTCGCCGGTCACCTGGACGACGCGGCCACCCCTGCGCCCTGCCGCGACGGACGGCTCGAACTGCGCACTGCGCCGACGATGAGCATCGTCGAGCGCGACAACGAGCAGGCGCACCTGACGCTCGGCGTGCGGTCCTTCGGTCGGCACGACGGGCGTCGCTGGGCGCTGTCGGTGCTCAACGCAGCCATCGGCGGTGGGCTGAGTTCGCGCCTGTTCCAGGAGGTGCGCGAGAAGCGGGGCCTGGCCTACTCGGTGTACTCCGGCACCGACACCTTCGCCGACACCGGCGCCTTCTCCGTGTACGCGGGCTGCCAGCCCGACAATCTCGGTGAGGTCGCCGCGGTGGTCCGTGAGGTGCTCACCGACGTGGCCGAACACGGCATCACCGACGCGGAATGCGCTCGCGCAAAGGGGTCGCTGCGCGGCGGTCTCGTGCTCGGACTCGAGGACACCGGGGCGCGCATGCACCGGATCGGCCGCAGCGAACTGAGCTACGGGCAGCACTGGGGCATCACTGAGACCCTCGAACGCATCTCGTCGGTGTCCACCGAGGAGGTGCGCAGCGTGGCAGCCGACCTGCTGCACCGGCCGTTCGCGGTCGCCGTCGCCGGCCCCTACCGGCGCACGCGTGATCTTCCGGCGTCGGTGCGCGCGCTCGTGTCCTGAATCGTCCTCAGCTGAGCCAGTCGGCTCCGGAGGCGTCCGATGTCGTGCGCGACGGGTCCCACCGCGGCAGCGAGTTCCGACGCCGCGACCTCCGAGACGAACACGACCCGCACGTCGCGGTCGTGGAGCACATCCACGAGATTGGCGAACCGCTGCGCGGGTTCGCGACCCACGGTCGTCAGATCCGGGATCTTGTCGACGACCCAGAACAAGTGGTCCGCCGCGAGCGCCAGATAGTCGGCCGGAGCCGTGGGATGCCCGCAGAGATCGCGGAAATCGAACCAGAGACAGTCCTTCTCGGCCCGTAGGGCGCGGAGTGGACGCCCCGCCGGGCGCAGAACCCGATGTTCAACCGGTGCCGGCCGCTCGAGACCGAGCCGTCGTAGCTGCGGATCGGACGGGGAGACGGCCCAGATCCCCGATGCGAATCCCTTCGCATGGTCGGAGCCGAGCCGGTGGTCGCGCGGACCGTCCAGAGCGACGATGGTCGCGCTCCGCTCGACGAGCTCGATCGTCGGGACGAAGCCGTCGTGGAAGAGCGGGTTGGGGAGCAGGTCGCGTGGAGGATAGTTCGAGGTCAGGACGAGACGCGTGCGGCGAGCGAGCAGTGCGGGGAACAGCCGGGCGACGAACGTGCCGTCCGCCGGATCGTGGACGTGGAATTCGTCGAAGCACACGAGTTCGGCGCGGCCGATCAGGTGATCGAGTGCGGCGTCGAGATCGAAGCGGTGCCGTCGCAGCTCGACGTGCAGGTCGCGGAAGAACTCGTGGAAGTGGACGCGCAGCTTGTTCCGTCCGGGATAGGCCGAGAAGTACACGTCGGCGAGCCAGCTCTTGCCGCGTCCGGGTGGGCCCCACAGGTAGACGTTCGGGCGCTCGGGATGACACAGCTGTTCGACAGCGTCGTGTTGCGCGGGATCGAGCACGAACCCCCGGCTGCGCGAGGCGTCCTCGAAGACCGTGCGGGGGACGGGGTTCGACGAGGCGGTGTTCGGCGACATGCGGTTTCTGCGTCGGCGCAACCTCACGGCCGTTACTCTATCATCGTAGAGTGACGACTTCACCCGAACGTCCCTCCCGGCGCACGGCCATCAGCGATGCCGCCCTCGAACTCGCCGCGCGCGGTGGCAACCACGCGGTGACGCACACGGGCGTCGACGTGCACCTCGGCCTGCCGAAGGGATCGACCTCCTACTACTTCCGCACCCGCCACGCGCTCGTCTCGGCTGCGATCACCCGCCTCGCCGAACGGTCGCGCGCGGATTTCGCCGCGCTGTTCGACGACACGACCGGCGACCCGAGCCCTCCTGCCGACCTGATCGCGCGCTATCTCGAACGCCTGCTCACTGTGCGTCGCACCGATGTGCTGGCTCGCTACGCGCTCGCGCCCGACGCGCGCCTCGAACCGGAGGCTGCCGAGGCGCTCGCGGCCTGCATGTTCTCGATCTCCGCGGCCACCGATCTCGTGCGGGAGCTCGGTGCGCCGGACCCCGAGACCGCGGGGCGCGATCTGGTGACCGTGCTCGAAGGAGTTCTGTTCGACCGCACCCACGGCGCTCGTGCCCATACATCCTCGGATTCGGACACGGCGTGCGTCGACGAGATCCGTTCGGCGGTCGCTCTGTGGCTCGACGCGCTCTGCGCGCAGCAGTAGGTGGCGTTCGACCCGCTCGGGACGTCTACGGGTGGTTGCGTAGGATTTCCGGGGGAGACGGCAACGAAAGGGCGTGACGACGCAAGTGGATGCAACAAAGGTTCGGGTGGGTGTACTCGGTGCTGCCGGCAAGGTCGGCCAGGCGATCTGCGCCGCCGTCGACGCCGCGTCCGATCTCGAGCTCGTCGCCACCGTCGACAAGGGCGACAGCCTCGACGCCTTCGTGAACTCGCAGACCCAGGTGGTCGTCGACTTCACCCACCCCGACGTCGTCATGGACAACCTGCACTTCCTCGTCGAGAACGGCATCCACGCCGTGGTCGGAACCACCGGCTTCGACGACGAGCGCCTCGACCGGGTGCGGAGCTGGCTCGCCGACCGCCCCGAGGTGGGCGTGCTCATCGCGCCGAACTTCGCGATCGGTGCCGTGCTGTCGATGCGCTTCGCTCAGGCCGCCGCCCGGTTCTTCGATTCCGTCGAGGTGATCGAGCTGCACCATCCGAACAAGGCCGACGCCCCGTCCGGCACCGCCTACCGCACCGCCCGTCTGATCGCGCAGGCCCGCGCCGAGGCCGGTGTGGCTCCGAGCCCGGACGCCACCACCACCGAACTCGACGGTGCGCGCGGCGGTGACGTCGACGGTGTCCGCGTGCACTCCGTGCGTCTCGCCGGCCTCGTCGCTCACCAGGAGGTGCTGCTCGGCACCCAGGGCGAGACCCTCACCATTCGGCACGACTCGATCGACCGTTCCTCCTTCGCTCCCGGCGTGCTGCTCGGTGTGCGGGAGATCGGTAAGCGACCGGGTCTGACCGTCGGAATCGATCCCCTCCTCGACCTGTGAGAACCGGCTCGCTCAAGGTCCTCGTCCCCATTGCGTTCATCGTGGTGGCGCTGGGGTTCTACTTCGTTCTGCTCGGCTCCACCGGCCTGGAACTGGCCCGGTCCGGTGAGGTCGCGGCGATCGGTCTCGGGATCGGCATCCTCATTCTCCCGATCGTGGGAGCCTGGATCGTCTACGCGACCCTCCGCGCAGGGCTGCAGCATCAGCACCTCGCGCGGCGGATCCACGACGAAGGCCTCGAACTCGACATCGACGATCTGCCTCGCATGCCGTCGGGCCGGATCGAGCGGGACGCCGCCGACGAACTGTTCGCGACCGTGAAGCAGGAATGGGAAGCCGACCCCGACAACTGGCGCAACTCCTACCGGCTCGCACGCGCCTACGACTATGCGGGCGACCGCAGTCGTGCGCGGGAGACGATGCGCCGAGCCGTTGCGCTCGAGAAGCTCGAACGGGACGGCCACGCCGGTTCCTGAACCGGCGAGCGGCTTTGACAACCTCGAGATGGTGCAGCAGCCTGCTGATGTGACGGACGAGGCTGTGGAAGACCGGGCAGGGTCGGGCGAGGCAGGGCGCGAGGACGGATCCCGCACAGTGCTGGTGGTGCATCACACCCCCTCGCCGCCGACTCGCGAGATCCTCGAAGCCGTCCTGGAGGGAGCGCGGGACCCGGAGATCACGGGTGTCACCGTCCGGGTGGTCCCCGCGCTGGGCGCCACGGTGCCCGATGTGCTGGCCGCCGACGGCTTCCTGTTCGGCACGACAGCCAATTTCGGTTACATGTCGGGTGCGCTCAAGCACTTCTTCGACACGGTCTACTACCCGTGTCTCGATGCCGTGGCCGGCCGTCCCTACGGTCTGTGGGTGCACGGGAACAACGACACCGCCGGCGCTGTGGCGTCGGTTCGGCGCTTGACCACCGGGTTGGGTCTCGTGCAGGCTGCTGCCGATCTCGAGATCACCGGACCGGTCGACGCGAAGGTACGCGAGCAGTGCTACGAGCTCGGCGCCATCGTCGCGGCGACCGCGGCCGGTGACATCTGACGTCAGCGGAAGTTCTTCTCCGTGAACGACTTGAGGCCCTTTCCGGCGGTTTCGAGGGCCATCTTCTCGGCGCGCCGCACGAGGAATCCGGGGATGGGGACCTTCGGATCGATGGTCAGTGAGAACTCGGCCGTCGTGCCGGATCCCTTGGCGGTGAGGGTGTAGGCGCCGTCCTGCTGGCGCTGCTGGCTGCTCTCCACCAGGGTCCACGACATCGACCCGTCGCCGTTCCAGGAGTACTCGACGACCTGCTCGTCGGTGATG
>NZ_LZMJ01000058.1:0-48269 GCF_001665495.1 Rhodococcus sp. 852002-51564_SCH6189132-a | reverse complement strand
CGCGGGGGCGCCCGGTGTGGGCTGGGGGGCGGGGCGGGGGGGGGGGGGGGGGGGGGGGGGGGGGGGGGGGGGCGGGGCGGGGGGCCCCCCCCACCGCATGGGGCGCAGCGGCGTCGACGGTCAGGCGCGACCGAATGCGAGCGCCACGTTGTGCCCACCGAAACCGAACGAGTTGTTCAGCGCGAAATCGATCCGGCCGGAACGTGGTTCGCCCTTGACCACGTCGAGATCGATCTCTGGATCCTGGTTCTCGAGATTCAGCGTGGGCGGGATGACCCCGTCACGCAGAGCCAGGACCGTGAGTACTGCTTCGAGTGCACCCACCGCACCGATCGAATGACCGAGCGCGGACTTGGGGGCGTAGATCGCGGCGTGGTTGCCCACGGCCGCGTTGATGGCCTTGGCTTCGGCCACGTCGCCGATCGGGGTGGCCGTCGCGTGCGCGTTGACGTGCCCGATGTCGGCCTTGGTGAGCCCGGCGGTCTCGATCGCTCGCCGCATGGCCCGAGCCGCTCCCGTACCTTCCGGATCGGGGGCGACGATGTGGTAACCGTCGGAGGTGATGCCGGCGCCGAGGATACGAGCGTGGATGGTCGCTCCGCGTGCCTTGGCGTGCTCCTCGCTCTCGAGGACCATCAGTGCGCCGGCCTCGCCGAAGACGAAACCGTCGCGGTCCTTGTCGAACGGACGCGAGGCGCCCTTCGGGTCCTCGTTGCGGGTGCTCAGCGCCCGCATCATCGCGAAGCCCGCGGTGGCGACCGCGTCCAGCTGACCCTCGACACCACCGGTGACGACGATGTCGGCGTCGCCGAAGGCGATCATGCGGAACGCGTTGGCGATCGCCTCGGATCCGGACGAGCACGCCGAGACCGGGGTGATGACCCCTGCGCGAGCACCGAGTTCGAGCCCGACGGTGGCCGACGGTCCGTTCGGCATGATCATCTGCACCGCGAAGGGCGAGACCTTGCGGTAGCCGCCGGCACGGAGCTTGTCGACGGCGTCGATGAGCGACTCGCCGCCACCGAGGCCCGTACCGATGACCACACCGAGACGGTCCTGGTCGACTTCGGGGCTGCCGGCGTTCTGCCAGACGGTGCGCCCGAGGGTGAGCGCGAGGCGCTCGACGAAGCTCATGCGACGGAGTTCCACCCGGGACAGTCCCTCGTCGGGGCTGACCTTCAGGGTTCCGCCGATGCGCACCGGGAGGTCGAACTCGTCGACGAATCCGCCGTCGATGGTGCCGATCCCGCTCTCACCGGCCAGCAGTGCTTTCCAGGTGGCGTCCACGTCGCCGGCGATCGACGTCGTAGCCGCGAGGCTGGTGACGACGACGTTGCGGAGTGCCCGAGGAGAAGGGGAGGTCACAGCAGAACTCATTCGTTGTCGTTCGTGGCCTGAACGCCTGCGGCCTCGAGCTTCTGGATGTAGTTCACGGCGTCACCGACGGTGCGCAGACCGGCGAGATCCTCGTCAGGGATCTTCACGCCGTACTTGTCCTCGGTCTGGACGGCGATCTCGACCATGGACAGCGAGTCGATGTCGAGGTCGTCGACGAAGGACTTGTCGACGGTCACCTCGGAGGGCTCGATGCCGGTGACCTCTTCGATGATCTCCGCGAGACCGGCGATGATTTCTTCCTGGGTGGCGGCCACGATGTGGCTCCCTTCTCGATCTGTCGACTATGTCGTTCGAAACCGGCCGGATGTTTCCGGTCGGGGGTCCGGGGAGGTCCCGGTGAGGTGCCCGTGCTGTGCGACGGCGCGCGCAGCAACCTAACCGAGTTGAAGACTTTCGGCCAGAGCGGAGATCTCCGCGGGGGTCTTGAGGGCGACGGTGGGCGTGCCGCGCATCTCGCGCTTGGCGATGCCCACCAGCGTGCCGGCGGGGGGAAGCTCGACGATCCGGCTCACCTGCGCCGCGCGCAGGTAGGCGGTGCACAGGTCCCACCGGACGGGCCGGGTGACCTGAGCTGCGAGACGTTCGAGGGCGTCGGCTCCGGAGGTGACGGGCTTGCCGTCGTAGTTCGACAGCAGCGTGTGCGTCGGATCCGATGGTGTGATCTTCGCCGCGGCGGCAGCCACGGCGTCCTGGGCGGGTGCCATGAATCGGGTGTGGAAGGCACCGGCGACCGGCAGGGCGCGGACGCGGGCCTTCTCGGGCGGGTTCGCAGCGAGTTCCTCGAGCGCACTCAGGCGCCCGGCTGCGACGATCTGACCGGCCGCATTCATGTTTGCGGGGGCCAGATCCAACTCGGCGAGGCGCGCGAGCACCTCGTCCTCGGCGCCGCCGAGGACGGCGGACATTCCGGTGGGTTCGAGGGCGCAGGCGCGGGCCATCTCGGCTCCGCGGACGGCGGCGAGGGCGACGGCGTCGTCGGCGCTGATGACACCCGCGATGGCGGCCGCTGCGAGTTCGCCGACGGAGTGGCCGGCGACGATCGTGTCGGCGGGCACGAGGCCGCGACGGTCGAGATCCTCGAAGGCGAGCAGGGCGGAGGCCACCACGAGCGGCTGGGTCACCGCGGTGTCGGTGATCTCCTCGGCGGTGGCAGTGGTGCCGAGACGCGCGAGATCGAGTCCCGCCGTCTGCGACCACCGGTCGATCCGGTCGCGCGCTCCGGACTGCTCGAGCCACGGGGCGAGCATTCCGGGTGTCTGAGACCCCTGGCCGGGGGCAAGCAGCGAAATCACGATCACCAGGGAACACCGCGAATGGGTGCCTGCGAGATGTCGGTAGCGATGAAAGGTTGCCCCTCGATTTGTAGGGTTCCCACAAATCTGCACGTCGGTGCTCGCTATCGGTGGAAAGGCCGGGGACGTTACGTGTCCGATTCGCGAATTGTGAATCGTGTGACAGGTGGTGCAGGCGATCTCAATTCGTTATGGCTTCGTGCCAGGCGGCCTACCGTGGCAGCGATTCGAAGCACGTACGCATCGCGAGGATTTGTGGGATCCCGACCCGTTACTTCTGTGATCCGCTTCAATCGATACCGCACGGTATTTGGATGAACAAACAGCTTCCGGGCGCAAGTCTCGACAGCGCCCCCACTGTCGAGGTATGCGTCCAGCGTGTCCGCGAGGGACGGCCCGGCGGCTGCGAGCGGGGCGACGACGAAGTCCTCGAGCGCGGCGATCGCGCCGGGATCACCGAGCAGCGCACGTTCGGGCAACAGCTCGGCGGCGTGCACCGGCCGGGGAGCCCCCGGCCACCCCACGACCGCCTCCATGCCGGCGAGCGCTTCGACGGCGGAGACGTGTGCGGTCGCCAGCGTCGGTGTCGTCGGACCGATCACCACCGGATCGTCGGAGAACGCGCGCATCAACTCGGAGCGGAAGTCCGCCGCGTCGACCGTCCCGTGCAGTTCACCGCTGACCACCATCACCAGGCGTTCGCCCTGCACCACCGCGAGAGCCGCGCGACCGTGCTCCTGGGCGACGGTGTGCACGGTGGTGATCACCGAGACGCCCTGGTCGGGCGGGGGAGTACCGACTATCACCGTCGCCGGGGCGGTCGCGTCCCAGTTGAGGGTCGCGGCCCGCGACTGCATGTCGGGCCCGGTGTCCCCACGCACCACGGCGTCGACGACGAGGGCCTCGAGCCGCGTGTCCCAGGCGCCCCGCGACTCGGCCGCCCCCGCGTACACCGCCGCGGCAGCGAAACCGAGCTCGCGCCCGTACCGTAGGATCGCCTCGGTGAGCGCCACGAGCTGTTCCTCGTTGCGGGCGAGGGCCGGCAGCCACTGCTCGAAGAACTCCATCGCCGCGCGGACCATGTCCACCGTCTGGCGCAGCGTCAGTCGCCGGGCGAGATCCTGCGGGATCATCTGGAAGGCGTCGAGGCTGAAGCGCAGGTCGCTGTCGGGATTGCGCACCCACTCGAGGAAGTCGACCACCGACGTCTGGATCACCAGCTGCACGGTCGACCGCTGCGACGCGTCGAGATCGGCGAAGAAGGGCAATTGCTCCTGCATGACGTGTACCGCTTCGGTGGACAGTCGCCCCGAGAACTGCTTGACCCGACGGAGCAGCGCGTCGGGCAGCGGTGCCCGCTCGGGACGGGACGGCGGTACCGGGCGTTCCCTGTGAACGCCCGGTACCTGCCCGGTCCGGCGGGGTTGCGGCTCGTCGACCATGGGACGAAAGTACCCGGCGCCCGCGAGCCGGCCGGTCACGCCACTCGGACGTGACCGGCGGACGGATCAGGCGACGCCCGGATCCGCCATCGAGACCGGGGCGGCCGTCACGTCGTCGATCTTGTAGGTGCGGGCCGCCTCGACGGCCTTCTCACGATCGATCGCGCCTTCGCGGCCGAGTGCCGAGAGCACCGCGACCACCGTGGACTCGGCGTCGATGTTGAACACGCGGCGGGCGGCGCCACGGGTGTCGGAGAAGCCGAAGCCGTCGGCGCCGAGCACCGTGTAGTCGCCCGGAACCCACTTGCGGATCTGATCGGGCACCGCGCGCATCCAGTCGGACACCGCGACGAACGGACCCGCCGCGTCGTTGAGCACCGACGCGACGTACGGCACCGAGGCTTCCTCACCGGGGTTCAGCAGCGCCTGGCGGTCGCACTCGACGCCGTCGCGGCGCAGCTCGCCCCACGAAGTGACGGACCAGACGTCCGCGGACACTCCCCATTCGTCGGCGAGCATCTTCTGCGCACGCAGCGCCTCGGGCATCATCACGCCCGAGACCAGGATCTGCGCCTTCGGACCCGACTCCGGTCCCCGCTTGTACAGGTAGATGCCCTTGAGAAGACCCTCGACGTCGAGATCCTCCGGCTCGGCCGGCTGCGAGTACGGCTCGTTGTAGATGGTGATGTAGTAGAAGACGTCCTCACCGCCGAAGCCGTCGACACCCTCCGTGCCGCCGTACATCCGCCGCAGACCGTCGCGGAAGATGTGGGCGATCTCGTAGGAGAACGCCGGGTCGTAGGTGACCGCGGCCGGGTTGGTCGACGCGAGCAGCAGCGAGTGCCCGTCGGCGTGCTGCAGGCCCTCACCGGTCAGCGTGGTGCGACCGGCCGTCGCGCCGAGGGCGAACCCGCGTGCCATCTGGTCGGCCGCCGCCCACAGGCCGTCGCCCGTGCGCTGGAAACCGAACATCGAGTAGAAGATGTACACGGGGATCATCGGCTCGCCCTGCGTTGCGTAGGACGTCCCGACCGCCGTGAACGACGCCGTCGAACCGGCCTCGTTGATGCCCTCGTGCAGGATCTGCCCGACTTCGCTCTCCTTGTAGGCAAGCATCAGATCGGCGTCGACCGAGGTGTACAGCTGACCGTTGCGGTTGTAGATCTTCAGCGACGGGAACCACGAGTCCATACCGAAGGTGCGGGCCTCGTCCGGGATGATCGGCACGATGCGCTTGCCGATCTCCTTGTCGCGCAACAGTTCCTTGAGCACACGGACCGTCGCCATGGTGGTGGCGACCTCCTGCTTGCCCGAACCCTTGCGGACGACGTCGTAGGTCTTCTCCGCGGGCAGCGCCAACGGCTTCGCGGTGGTGCGGCGCTCCGGAAGGAAACCGCCGAGGGCCCGGCGACGCTCGAGCATGTACTGGATCTCGGGCGACTCGAAGCCGGGGTGGTAGTACGGCGGCATCTTCGGATCCTTCTCGAGCTCTTCGTCCGAGATCGGGATCCGCTGGATGTCGCGGAAGTACTTGAGGTCCTCGAGGGTGAGCTTCTTCATCTGGTGGGTCGCGTTGCGGCCCTCGAAGTGCTTACCGAGCGTGTAGCCCTTGATGGTGTGCGCGAGGATCACCGTCGGCTGACCCTTGTGCTCCATCGCCGCCTTGTAGGCCGCGTAGATCTTGCGGTAGTCGTGGCCACCGCGCTTGAGGTTCCAGATCTGCTGGTCGGACAGGTCCTTGACCAGTTCCTTCGTCCGCGGGTCGCGGCCGAAGAAGTGCTCGCGCACGAACGCGCCGTCGTTGGCCTTGTAGGTCTGGTAGTCGCCGTCGGGGGTGGCGTTCATGAGATTGACCAGTGCGCCGTCCTTGTCGGCGTGCAGCAGGGCGTCCCACTCGCGGCCCCACACGACCTTGATGACGTTCCAGCCGGAGCCGCGGAAGAACGACTCCAGCTCCTGGATGATCTTGCCGTTGCCGCGCACCGGGCCGTCGAGACGCTGCAGGTTGCAGTTGACGACGAAGGTCAGGTTGTCGAGACCCTCGGTGGCCGCGACGTGCGCCAGACCGCGCGACTCCGGCTCGTCCATCTCGCCGTCGCCGAGGAACGCCCAGACGTGCTGATCGGAGGTGTCCTTGATGCCCCGGTCGTGCAGGTAGTGATTGAACCGTGCCTGGTAGATCGCGTTCATCGGGCCCAGGCCCATGGACACGGTCGGGAACTCCCAGAAGGTCGGGAGCAGGCGCGGGTGCGGGTACGAGGGCAGGCCGCCGCCGAGCGAGGCGTGGCTGTGCTCCTGACGGAAGCCGTCGAGCTGCTCCGTGCCGATGCGGCCCTCGAGGAAGGCTCGGGCGTAGATACCGGGGGAGGCGTGGCCCTGGATGAAGACCTGGTCGCCGCCGCCGGGATGGTCCTTGCCGCGGAAGAAGTGGTTGAAGCCGACCTCGTACAGGGCGGCGGACGACGCGTAGGTGGAGATGTGACCACCGACGCCGACACCCGGGCGCTGCGCGCGGGTGACCATGATCGCCGCGTTCCACCGGATGTACGCGCGGAAGCGACGCTCGACCTCCTCGTCACCGGGGAACCACGGTTCGCTCTCGGTGGGGATGGTGTTGACGTAGTCGGTGGAGGTCAGGGCGGGAAGGGAGACCTTGCGCTCGTTGGCACGCTCGAGCATGCGCAGCAGCAGGTAGCGCGCGCGGGTGGGGCCCGCGGCCTCGAGCATTCCGTCGAACGACTCGAGCCACTCTTCGGTCTCCGCCGGATCGATGTCCGGCAGATAGGAGGCCACACCCTCGCGGATCACCCGGACACGGTTGTCCTTGGTCGATGCCGGCTTGGTCGAGGAATCCGGTCCCGACGCGCCCGGTGCGGCGCCTTCTCGGGAGTCGGATCCGTGGATCAGGTCTGTCAACGTCTGCTCCTCATCGTGGTGGGCGCGTAGGTGGAGCGCCCTCTCCGTCGGCCGGCTCTTGTGGGAGCCGACGCAATCGACATCTGAACATGATGCACCCCTCATCTTCCCCCATCCGCGACGAAGGATCACGCCGTGGCCCGGCCAACAGGACGGATCGGACACGGTGCGAGGCGGTGCAATGGGTCCCTCTGGAAAGATTCTCCCGCTTTTCCCAGCGATTCGGGTTGCGTTGAGGCCCGCAACGATGTTCGCTTTGACCAATTGATCGTCACGCCGGTACGCGGATCCGATTCGCGCACCACAACCCTTAGGAGGAGCCACCGTGGTCGCCGCGGCGGATGCCAAGAACTATGTCTCCAAGCTCGGTATCACTCACGACCACGTGGTGCAGGAACTCGGTTGGGACGAGGACACCGACGACGAGTTGAGAGCTGCGATCGAAGAGGTCACCGGTACGGAGCTGCTCGACGAGGATTCCGACGAGGTCGTCGACGTCGTGCTGCTGTGGTGGCGCGACAGCGACGGCGACCTGGTGGACGCCCTCATGGACGCGATCGGCCCCCTCGCCGACGAGGGCGTCGTGTGGGTGCTCACCCCCAAGACCGGGCGCCCCGATCACGTCGAGCCCAGCGAGATCGCCGAGTCGGCCGCCACGGCCGGCCTCACCCAGACCACGGCCACCAACCTCGGTGACTGGATCGGCAGCCGCCTCGTCCAGCCCAAGGCCGGCCGTCCCCGCCGCTGAACCGGCTCCCGGAACGTAAGGATCCTCACGCATGCCGATCGCCGTGGGCGCCGAAGCCCCCGATTTCACTCTCAAGGACCAGAACAACCAGGAAGTGACGCTGTCGAGCTTTCGGGGCAGCAAGAACGTGCTCCTGGTCTTCTACCCCCTCGCCTTCACCGGCGTCTGCCAGGGCGAGCTGTGCGCCGTCCGCGACGACCTGCCCACCTTCGAGAACGACGACACCGCCATCCTCGCGGTGTCGGTCGGCCCGTCGCCGAGCCACAAGATCTGGGCAGCCGAGCAGGGCTACACCTTCCCGCTGCTGTCCGACTTCTGGCCGCACGGCGAGGTCGCGCAGGCCTACGGAGTGTTCAACGACAAGTTCGGTTTCGCGAACCGCGGCACGTTCGTCATCGACAAGGACGGCATCGTGCAGTTCGCGGAGGAGAACCAGCCCGGAGAGGCCCGTGACCAGGGAGCTTGGGCCAGAGCGCTCGCCGCGCTAAAGTCCTGATGCGAAGTCGGCGGCATCTGCCGCCGTCTTTCGGGCGTGTAGCTCAGTGGTAGAGCTCTGGTTTTACACACCAGCGGTCGGGGGTTCGAAACCCTCCGCGCCCACAATCACATGTAGCGATTCCGGTGGATCCGGCCACCGTCTAGCGGGGTCCGATCCACACAAATCCCCTAGACGTCAGTCGCGTGGTTCCGCCGCGGTGCGGTAGGCGACGTTCAGCAACTCCACGAAGTGGTCGTCGAGTTCGTCGACCGACGAGACGCTCAGCCGGTGCGTCGTCACCGTCCCCTTCTTCGGGAACGCCTCACGCAGCGTCGCGTGGTGGATGCGCCGCGGCAGATCCAGAGCCACCTCGAGGCGCGAGGCGTAGACGAACGCCGCCGCGAACGGGCGGCCCCGCGACCAGGAGATCTCGGACGCGTGAACGTGCTCGGTGACGTCGCCGCCGAGGTCGAGGATCATGGCGCGCACGTGCCGGAACACATCGACGGCGGCCGGATCCTTGTCGGCCAGGTAGTCGTCGACGGTCGCGTACATCGGGAGCTCCTCGAATCGGGGCAGGGTGGTCGGCTCGGTCACCGCGGCCGGCCGTATCGATCGGCGAGCTTCTCGCTCGCGGTGCGCGGTGCCGCTTCCGCCGGGGCCTCGGCTGCGTCACCACCGTCTTGCGAACCCTTGGACTTCCTACGCTCTCGCAGCTCGGCCCACACGAAATAGCCCAGACCCAGCGGAGCCATGATCCCGAACGCCAGCCACTGCAGGCCGTACGACAGGTACGGGCCCGAATCGAGCTGGGGGAGCGGGATCACGCCGAGACCGCCGGGCTGGTCGGCGTCGAGCTGCAGGTAGACGTCCTCGAGATCGAGACCGGTGACGGATGCGACCTGCGGGGCGTCGATGAAGTACACCTGCTGGTAGCCGTCGTCGACGAAGGGGGCTTTGTCCTCGACCGTTCCCTCGGACATCCGGATGCGGGCGTCGAGCGTGACGGGGCCGGACGGCGCGGGCGGGATCTCGGGGATCTCGGTGCCGCGGACCGGCCGCACGTACCCGCGGTTGACGAGGATCGTTCCGCCGGAATCGAGTGCGAACGGAGTCAGCACCTCGTAGGCCGGCTGCGACTCGACGCTGCGCAACCGCACGAGCACGTCCGACTCGGGCAGATAGGAGCCCTGCGCGAGCGCACGGCGCCACTCGTCCTCGATGGTCGGACCGTCGCCGCCCAGTAGGTCACCGACGGGAACCGGATCCTGTGCCATCGACGCAGCGATGCGACCGTTGCGGTCCTCGGTGCTCGTGTTCTTGCCCAGCTGCCACGGCGCGAGGACCGTGAAGCACGCGTAGGCGAAGCCGACGACCACCAGTGCCAGGACCAACCAGCCGGGGCGTAGGAGAAATGTCAATCGGCGCACAGATCCACGGTAGCCGGTGAGGTGCGTCTCACTGCTGCCGCACCCGCTCGAGCAGGCCCGGAACGGCGGTTTCGATCTGTTCGCGGACCTGCTCGAACTCGTCGAGAGAGCCGTAGTACGGATCGGGCACGGAATCGTCGTCGGCGTCGGGATCGAACGAACGCAGCAGCACACGGCGATCGGACGGGACACCGAGCTGCGCCAGCGCCCGCTCGTGAGTGGTGGTCATGGCGACGACGAGGTCGGCCGCCAGGTGCTCGGCACGGAGCTTCGCCGCGCAGTGACCGGTGGGATAACCGTGCCGCTGCAGCACCGCATCGGTGCGCGGATCCGCCTCGGACCCGACGTGCCAGCCGTGCGTGCCGGCGCTGCTCACCCGGACGCGCTCGTCGAGTCCTTCCCGGCGCAGGTGTTCGGCGAAGATCTTCTCGGCCATCGGCGACCGGCAGATGTTGCCGGTGCACACGAAGGTCACGTGGAAGCGGTCGTCAGCGTCCACCCGTGAGCACCTCCCGCAGTTCTTCGACCGAGGCGGTCGTCCGCGCCGCCGCACGACCCTCGGTCTCGGTCCCGTAACCCCACTCGACGAAGACCGTGGGGATGCCGAACCGGCCCGCACCGTGGATGTCGTGCTCGCGGTCGCCCACCATCACCACGCCGGTCGTGCCGCCGGCCTCTGCATCCTGCGGATCGATCCCGAGAGCGGCGAGGCTGTGCGCGACGACCTCCCACTTGTGCCGCCGGGCGCCGTCGTCGCTCGCACCCCCGATGAACTCGAAGTATCCGGTCAGACCGAAGTGGTCGAGGATCCGTTCGGCGAACGTCTGGGACTTCGACGTCGCCACCGCCAGGCGGCTACCTGCCTCACGGACGGCCTCGAGCACTGCTTCGATGCCGTCGAAGACGGCGTTCTCCGCCCAGCCGGTGGCGGAGTAGTAGTCCCGGTAGGCCGCGAGTCCCGCAGCGACCTGCTCCTCGTCGAGCCCGAGATTCTGCAGGGTGTCGCGCATGGGCGGTCCGAGCAGCCACTGCAGGTCGCCGTCCGGTGCCTCGAAACCGGTCGTCTCGGCGGCGTGGAGGAACCCGTTGATCACCCCGGTCGCGGAATCGGTGAGCGTGCCGTCCAGATCGAAGAGGACGACGGGAGCAGGGAGCACGAGCGGCTGGGTGGCAGCGAGAACGGTCACCGGGCCATTCTCCCCGTTCGTTCGGTCTTCCGCCGCGTAGGGTCGTGCGCGTAGGAGAGAGCGGATCGGCTGGAGGTGGACGTGACGGCGGCGACGCTGCGTGAGGTGATCGACGTTCTGGAGACGGCCTACCCGCCGTCGCTGGCGGAGAGCTGGGACTCGGTGGGACTCGTCGCCGGCGACCCCGACGAGCCGGTGCGCAAGGTGCTGCTCGCCGTCGACGCGACCGCGGCTGTCGTCGACGAGGCGATCGAATGGGGCGCGCAACTGCTGCTGGTGCACCACCCGCTGCTGCTGCGCGGAGTCGACACGGTGGGCGCGCACACCCCCAAGGGCGCGCTGATCCACCGCCTCATCCGCGGCGGCTGCGCTCTGTTCACCGCGCACACCAACGCCGACCGTGCGAACCCCGGTGTCTCGGACGCCCTCGCCGGGGCGCTGGGCCTGACCGGCCTGCGACCGCTCGAGGCCAAGCCCGAACCCGCGACCGACAAGTGGGTCGTGATGGTGCCGTCCGACGCCGCCGACACGGTGCGCGCGGGACTGTTCGCAGCGGGCGCGGGTGCTCTCGGCAACTACCGCGAATGCTGCTGGTCGACCACGGGCACCGGCCAGTTCCGCCCGGTCGACGGCGCGGACCCGGCCGTCGGCTCGGTCGGCGACCTCGAACGCGTCCCCGAGGACCGGATCGAGGTCATCGCGCCGCGCCGGTCGCGCGCGGCGGTACTCGCGGCCCTGCGCGACGCGCACCCGTACGAGGAACCGGCCTTCGACATCATCGAACTCGCCGACCTGCCGAGCGATCGCGGGCTCGGCCGGGTGGGGGAGCTGCCGCAGACCCGCACGTTGCGCGAGTTCACCGCCGACGTCGCCGCCGCGCTGCCGGCCACCGAATGGGGTGTGCGCGGTGCGGGCGACCCCGACCGGCCGGTGCGGACCGTGGCGGTGTGCGGCGGATCCGGTGATTCTTTCCTCGGGCTCGCCACCGCGCAGGGGGTCGACGTCTACGTCACCGCCGACCTGCGGCACCATCCCGCCGACGAGCATCTGCGCGCCGGGGGTCCCGCGCTGGTGGACGTCGCGCACTGGGCGAGCGAGTACCCGTGGTGCGCGCAGGCCCGCGACGTCCTCGATAGGGCGTTCGCCGATCGGGACGGCTGGCAGGCGCGGGTCAGCGAGTTGCGCACCGATCCCTGGACGACCGCGGCGGGCGCGGTACGGTAATCAGCTACGACACGTCCCGCGTGGCCGCCGACTCCCGGTCCACCGACACACCATCGAAAGCAGGAACCACCCGAGTGAACGTCGAACCCACCGTGCAGGCCAAGCTGCTGTCCCTCGCCGCCGTGGACGCAGAGCTGAACCGCCTCGCGCATCGCCGTCGGACACTGCCCGAACAGCAGGAGGTGGACCGCCTGCAGACCGAGCGCAACGCGCGCAAGGACGCCGCGGTGGCCGTCGAGATCATCCTCGACGACCTCGACCGGGACATCCGGAAGCTCGAGGGCGAGATCGAGGCCGTGCGCATGCGCGCCGACCGCGACCGGTCGATGCTCCAGAGCGGCTCGGTGGGATCGAAGCAGCTCACCGAACTGCAGCACGAGCTCACCAGCCTCGAGCGTCGCCAGGCGGCACTCGAGGACGACCTGCTCGAGGTCATGGAGCGTCGTGAGGCGTCGAAGGCCGACCACGACCACGCCGGTGCGCGGGTCTCGCAGGTCGACGACCAGCTCGGCGACGCCGTCCGGGCCCGCGACGAGGCGCTCGCCGACATCGAGGTGGCCGAGCAGCGGTGCCGCAGCGACCGCGAGGCACTGCTCGCCGTCTTCCCTACGGAACTGGTGACGCTCTACGAGAAGCAGCGCGAGAAGTCCGGCATCGGCGCCGCACTGCTGCAGGCCCGCCGCTGCGGCGCGTGCCGTCTCGAACTGGACCGCGGTGAGATCGCCCGGATCGCCGCCGCACCCGCCGATCTGCTCGTCCGGTGCCCGGAGTGCGACGCGATCCTGGTCCGCACCAAGGAATCCGGACTGTGACGACGGTCGTCGTCGAAGCGGACGGTGGTTCTCGCGGGAATCCCGGACCGGCCGGTTACGGTGCCGTGGTCTTCGATGCCGACCATCGGACCGTCCTCGCCGAACGCCAGGCGAGCATCGGGCGCGCGACGAACAACGTCGCCGAGTACAAGGGTCTGATCGCCGGTCTCACGGCCGCCGCCGAGCTCGGCGCCGACGAGGTGCACGTCCGCATGGATTCCAAGCTCGTCGTCGAGCAGATGAGCGGACGGTGGCAGGTCAAACATGCCGACATGATCCCGCTGGCCGCGCAGGCACGTGAGCTGGCCGGCCGGTTCCGCAGTGTCGACTTCACGTGGATCCCGCGTGCGGAGAACGCCCACGCCGATCGGTTGGCCAACGCCGCGATGGACGCGGCCGCCGAAGCACTGCTGGACGTCGCGTCCGACACTGTGACGCGTCCCGTGGCGCCGTCGAATGCGGGGACCGAGAACGTCGCCACCCCGCCGGCCGTGCCGGTGCCCGACCCGGCAGTTCCCGCTTCGCCCGGCTGGACCGGTGCGGTCGGGTCACCGACCCGTCTTCTGCTGCTGCGTCACGGGCAGACCTCGCTGTCGGTCGAGCGTCGCTACTCGGGGCGGGGCAACCCGGAGCTGACCGAACTCGGTCGCGACCAGGCGGTCGCCGCGGCCCGGCGACTCGGTGCCCGCGGCGGGATCACCGCCGTGCTGGCGTCACCGCTGGGGCGAGCGCGGGAGACGGCCGCTGCGGCCGCCGACGCCCTCGATCTCCCGGTGACGGTGCACGACGGGCTGATCGAGACGGATTTCGGCGACTGGGAGGGTCTCACCTTCGCCGAGGCCGCGCGTCGCGATCCCGAACTGCACCGCCGCTGGCTCGGCGACACCTCCGTGCGACCCCCGAACGGCGAGAGCTTCGACGAGGTCGCCAAGCGGATCGCCTCGGTGCGCGACGACCTGCTGACCGACTACGCCGGCTCGACCGTGCTGGTCGTCTCGCACGTCACGCCCATCAAGACGTTCCTGCAGATGGCGCTCGAGTCCGGCCCGTCGCTGCTGTACCGCCTGCACCTGGATCTCGCGTCGCTCAGCATCGCCGAGTTCTACGCGGACGGCGGCTCGTCCGTGCGGCTCGTCAACGACACCTCGCACCTGTGAACCCGTAGCGGTCGCGAAACGACAAGTGGCCGCGCAGACATGTCGGGGGGTTGCCTGCGCGGCCACTCATCAGGTCTATCTGTCGGCCGGCCGAGGGTGTTACACGGTCCCGAGAAATTCTTCCGGCGGGATGTCAGGCGGTGCAGTCGGACTGGGATTCCCGGCCGGAGAACCGCTGATCGAGCCAGTCGAGGCCTTCGACGACGGCCGGGAACATGCCGATCAGATGGCCCGTCCCGGTCTTCGTCAGAACGGGTCCGACGTCGTAGCGGCGGTAGGTGACGTCGGCGCCGGCCGAGCACCACTCGTCGACCATGGGGTCGACCCCTTGGACGAGCACGAGGTCGTCGCCCGTGCTCTGCGCCACGAAGACCGGCATTGCCGGGGCGGTTGCTGAGTTGCTGCTCGGCGACCAGCGACGCCCACGGCTCGTCGCCGAGATGAAACCGTCGACGACCCAACCGATCCCGCCGGAGAGCAGGGATCCGTCGCCGGCTACGGCGAGGTCGCCCAGGTCGGCGGGCGGTGAACCGGCCACGGCGCCGACCACCGACAGTTCGGGGCGTACGTCGCGGCGAGTTCGGCGGCCGAGGCGGATACCATGCCGCCCTGCGAATATCCCCAGAACGCGATCGGGCCGTCGGGGTCGAGACCGCTCGGTACATCACGCGGGTGACGGCCGCGTCGAGGACGGCCGGGGTTTTCGGGACGACGGCGGCGACCGACGATGCGGTGCGCAGGACGTCGCCGAGCGGCGCCGTCTCGAATGCCGGAGGGGACGTGTAGAAGTCGGTATCGGACTCGGCGGTCTCCACCGTCGGTGTGGTCGCGAGGAGTGCAGCCGCGGCGATCGAGGCGAATGCTCCGGTGCGTCTGCGCATCCTGGACCTTCCGGCGGGACGAATGTCGAGGAGGGACGCTACCTGCAGTCTGTACGCAGGTGCGATGGCCGGCGACGTGCCCTGTCAGGCCAGTCGACGCAGCGTGTTGAGGTTCCGGACGGTCGTCGTCGCCTTGTTCCGGGCCGAACCCGACTGTTTCCCCACGGCACTGTCGAGCGTCGAGCCCTTCACGACCTGCCAGTAGAGGACCCTCTTGCCTACCTCGATGCACTCGAGATTCGGATCGAGATCGTCCGACAGGGCGGCCAGCGATTCGAGTACGGCGGGATCGGAGACGAACACGACGTACGAATGCCGGTCGGCGCGTGCGTCGTCGAAGGGATACGCCTCGACGACCCGCGCGAGATACGACTGCTCGACGACGAAGGTGTAGGCCTCGTAACCGAACCGCTCGGTGAGTGCGGCCTCGATCCGGGCCTTCGCGGTGGCGGGGTCGTCCTCGGAGTCGAAGAGCACGTTGCCGGACGCGAGTACGGTGCGGACGTTCTCGAAGCCGAGGCCGACGAAGACCTTCTTCAGATCGGCCATCCGGATGCGGATACCGCCGACGTTGATTCCGCGGAGCAGGGCCACGAGTCGCGTCATGAGTGCACCGTAGTTGGCGGCGCCGATACGCCGCGGGATAGTCTGGTCGAGCGAACGAGTCGGCCGGGCGGCCGCGGAGCAGGGAACCGGTACCGGATGGTGCCAGGCCCTGAATCGAGGAAAGTCCGGACTCCACAGAGCAGGGCGGTTGCTAACGGCAACCCGAGGTGACTCGCGGGACAGTGCCACAGAAAGCAAACCGCCTGCCGTACGGCAGGTAAGGGTGAAAGGGTGCGGTAAGAGCGCACCAGCGCCCCGGGTGACCGGGGCGGCTAGGTAAACCCCGCCCGGAGCAAGGTTGAAGGTCGCACCGCGTGCGGTGCGGCTGCGCAGGTGTTCGAGGGCTGCTCGCCCGAGCCTGCGGGTGAACCGCTCGAGGTACCCGGCGACGGTGTGCCCAGATGGATGGTCGCCACCCCGTTTCGGCGGGGGACAGGATCCGGCTTACAGGCCGGCTCGTTCGCCCGGCGTCTCCCGATCCCACCGCGTTGCTACCGGTCGGGTCAGATCGGATATATGACCAGCAGGTGCGCCCAGTAGGAGGCCGCATCCGGACCCAGCCAGGGCAGCAACGCGTCGTAGAGGATGTAGGACATGGCGTGCTCCTTCGTTCGGACATCGAGCACATGCGCGTTCGGACATCGAGCACATGTGTGCGGCCCGACAGTACCGCGCCACGCCCGCCGACGGGTTGCCCGTACACGAGGACGTCGTTCGGGCACACTGAGACCATGAGCGACGACGGCTGGTACTACGACGTGCGTACGGGGAAGGTCTCCCAGGGCAAGGATCCGCACGCCCTCAACCGCATGGGGCCCTACCCGGATCGGGAGACCGCTCAGCGGGCGCTGGAGATCGCGGCAGAGCGGAACAAGGCGGCCGACGCCGCCGACGACGACTGGAAGAACGGTTGAGTTCGACGACGAGCACCCGGAACCGCAGGAGTTCCCGAGCATCGTGGTGACCACTCCCATCGTCGTCGCGCCGGCGATCGACTTCGCCGACGTGCGCGCCGAATTCGACCTCGTCGACGGCTTCCCGTCGGATGCCCTCGACGAGGCACGGCAGGCGGCCGACCGCTACGCGGACGTCCGCGAGGACCGCACCGACCTGCCGCTCGTGACCATCGACCCACCCGGATCGATGGATCTCGATCAGGCGCTGCACCTCGAACGCACCGACGACGGCTTCGTGCTGCACTACGCGATCGCCGACGTGTACGCACTCGTCGAACCGGGCGGCGCTCTCGACGCCGAGACACATCGTCGCGGGCAGACCTTCTACCTGCCCGACGGCTCGGTTCCGCTGCATCCACGCGAAGTGTCCGAGGGCACGGCGAGCCTGCTGCCGGACGTCGTCCGCCCCGCGGCGCTGTGGCGGATCGAGACCGACCACGGCGGGGAGCCCGTCGCGGTGAGCGTGCGGCGTGCGCTCGTCCGGTCGGTCGCGCGCATGGACTACGCCGGAGTGCAGCGCGACGCCGACGCGGACAGGTTGCATCCGTCCGTCGAGGCGTTGCCCGACTTCGGCCGGTTGCGCTCGGCCGCGGCGCTCGCGCGCGGCGCGATCGAACTGCGTCTGCCCACGCAGGACGTCGTGCCGCACGGCGACGGCTGGAGGCTGCAGATCGAACCGCGGACCGAGGCCGACGAGTGGAACTCCGAGATCTCGCTGCTCACCGGAATGTGCGCCGCGCAGATGATGATCGACGCCGGGGTCGGTCTGCTGCGCACCCTTCCCGCCGCCGATCCCGCGGCGGTCGACGGGCTGCGTCGCACCGCTCGGTCGTTGGACGTGCCGTGGCCGCCGGAGATGGGAGTCGGGTCCTTCCTCGCCGGACTCGACGCCCACGATCCGCGCACGCTCGTGTTGATGAGCGAAGCGCCGACGCTACTGCGCGGGGCGTCCTACGCCGCCTTCGACGGTGAACTGCCCGAGACCATCCTGCACGGAGCGATCGGCGCGCCCTACGCGCATGTCACCGCGCCGTTGCGCCGGTTGTCCGACCGATACGCCACCGAGGTGTGCCTCGCGGTGTCGTCGGGCCTGCCCGTCCCGGAGGCGGTGCGCGCCGAACTGTCCGCGATGCCGAAGATCATGTCGTCGACCGATTCGCTCGCCGGCAAGGTGAACCGGGCGTGCATCGACCTGACCGAGGCCGTCGTGCTCGCGCCGCGAGTGGGGGAGACCTTCGAGGCGACGGTGCTGAAGGAAGCCACCGACCGGCATGACGCCGAGGTGTTCGTCGCCTCCGAGACCGTCATCGGCCCGTGCGGCGGGGCACCCGAGGAGGGCAGCACCGTGCGGGTGCGGCTCACCCTCGCCGACCCGCAGGCCCGCAAGATCCGCTTCGACCATGACCGGTGAGACCACGCGGCGGCGACGTCCGGTCGCTGCCGTCCTCGCCGTCGCGGTCGCGTTGTGCGCGGCGCTCGCGGTGCTCGTGTGGTGGATCCTGCCGAACCGGCTGTTCCCCTGGGACAGTGCGTCGTTCCCCGAGATCGACACGTCGGCGTTGACACCGACGCAGGTGCGGATCGTCGAACTGCTCGAGGAGCAGCACGAGGCGCAGAATCCCGGCACGTTCTACTCGGAGGATGTCCGCGAACCGTGGTGCGCCGACTTCGTCAGCTGGATCATGCGGGAAGCCGGTGTGCCGCTGTCCAATCCGCATTCGGGCCACTGGCGGATCCCCGGCGTGTTCACGCTCGGTGAGTTCTACGAGCAAGCCGACCGCTACGAACCGGCGGGCACGGGGTACCGGCCGGAGGTCGGCGATGTGGTGCTGTACCACAACAGGATCGGTGTCGGTCAGCGCGAGCACACGAACATCGTCGTCGCCGTCGACGGTGATTCCGCGATCACCGTCGGCGGAAACGAGATGGGCCGCATCCGCGTCCACGAACTCGACGTGACCGGGGACGACGCCGTGGTCGGCTTCGGGCGGTTGCCGGGCTGATCCGGGTCAGCGGAAGGTGTCGGTGGCCTCGACGAGCCGGTGCACGATTCCCGGTTCGGTCGCCGCATGGCCCGCGTCGTCGACGATGTGCAGGCGGGAGAACGGCCACGCCTCGTGCAGGTCGTGCGCGCTGCGCGTCGGGCACACCACGTCGTAGCGGCCCTGCACAATCACGCCCGGGATGTCGCGCAGCAGATGCGCGTCGCGCAGGAGTGCCCCCTCGTCGAAGAAGCCACGGTGGTGGAAGTAGTGGTTCTCGATACGAGCGAAGGCCAACGCGAACCGGGGTTCGGCCGTCTCCGCGACGCGATCCGGGTTCGGCAGCAGTGAACTCGTGGCGCCCTCCCAGGTGGACCACGCGATCGCCGCGTTCAGGGCGACGTCCGGATCGGTCGAGTGCAGCAGGCGGTGGTAGACGTCCACGGGATGCTCGCCGGGCCCAGTGGTGGCGAGCGGGGCACAGAATCCTTCCCACGCCTCAGGGAACAGCTGCCCGGCGCCGCCGTTGTAGTACCAGTCGATCTCGCTGCGGCGCAGCAGGAAGATCCCGCGCAGGACGAGTTCGGTGACGTGCTCGGGGTGCCGCTGGGCGTAGGCGAGGGCGAGCGTCGAGCCCCACGACCCGCCGAAGACCATCCACCGGTCCACACCGAGGAAGGTGCGCAGCCGCTCGATGTCGGCGACCAGATGGTCGGTGGTGTTGACCGACAGATCGGCGCCGTCGGCCACGTGGGGCTGCGACCGGCCGCAGCCGCGCTGGTCGAACAACACGATCCGGTAGGCGCCCGGATCGAAGAAGCGCCGGTGCAGGGGTGCGGTGCCGCCACCCGGACCACCGTGGAGGAAGACCACGGGCTTGCCTTGCGGGTTGCCGCTGACCTCCCAGTACAGCTGCTGGCCGTCACCGACGTCGAGCATGCCCGTCTCGTGCGGCTCGATCGGCGGATACAGTTCGCGTCGCTCCACGGGTCAGAACCCGACGAGACCCGACGCGAGATCGGGAATGTCGAGGCCGCGCAGGGCCTCCTCGCGCACCTGCGGGCACTGCGAGGAGGTCGCCGCGTCGATGCGGCCCCGGTCGCCCGCGAGCACGACGAGATCGACACCGTTCGCCGCACCCCATTCACCGACGAGGATGTTGAGGCCGCCGCGACCCACCGACGGGGTGTAGGTGCGCCAGTTCGACAACTGACCTTCGAGACGAGCACACAGGTCGGCGGTCTGCGCCTCGGTGAAGCCACCCGCTCCGGCCTCCGCGGGGCTCGATCCCGCAGCCGATGTCGTTTCCGTCGTCACCGGGGACTCGGTGGACGTGCCGGTCGGCGCCGGGTCCTGGGCCGGCGCGCACGCCGCGAGAACACCTGCCAGCGCGACGGCGACGGCGGGAACGAGACTGGAGCGGATCTGCATGGACACCTCACGGGTCGTACGGTCGGATCGTCGTCGAGTCTGCCACCGGCCGGGGACGGGGCCCTCGGCGGTCAGGACACGGGTGCCGGTCGCAGGCGCCGGACCACCCACTTCTCGAACTCGGCGACGACGAACACCAGCAGGCCCGCCGCGAGCACCTTGCCCCAGTCCGCCCACGAGATCGCGGCGGACCCGAAGATCGCCTGCATGAACGGGGCGTAGGTGAACAACAGTTGCAACGCGGCGCACGCCGCGATCGCAGCAAGCACGTACCGGTTCCCGAACAGCCCGTCGCGGGTGAGGACCGTGTCGCGGATGCGGCGGCTGTTGAGCAGGTAGAACATCTCGGCCACGACGATCGCGTCCACCGCGAGCGTGCGCGCGACCTCCACCGGTGCACCGCGGTCGAGTTCCCACAGGAACAGGCCGAGCGAGCCGACCATCATCAGCACCGACACCATCACCACGCGCCAGACGAAGAAGCGGGACAGCAGTGATTCCCCGGGCGGTCGCGGCCTGCGGAGCATGACCGACTTCTCCGTCGGTTCGAACGCGAGCGCCAGACCGAGGGTGCTGACGGTGGCGAGGTTGATCCACAGCACCTGCGCGGGTGTGAGCGGCAGGGTGAGCTGGAAGAGGATGGCGGCGACGACCACCAGCGCCTCACCGCCGTTGGTGGGCAGCATGAAGAGGACGAACTTCTTCAGGTTGTCGTAGACGCCGCGGCCCTCGCGGACTGCGGCGGCGATGCTCGCGAAATTGTCGTCGGCGAGAACGACGTCGGCCGCTTCCTTGGCGGCCTCGGTTCCGGTCATGCCCATCGCGACCCCGACGTCGGCCCGCGCAAGCGCCGGCGCGTCGTTCACACCGTCGCCGGTCATCGCCACGACGTGACCGCCGGCCTGCAGGGCGCGCACCAGACGGAGTTTGTGCTCGGGACTGGTGCGCGCGAAGATGTCCGTCTCCGCGACGACCCGGCGCAGTTCCGCATCGTCGAGGGTCTCGATCTCGGCGCCGGTCATCGCCCGCGAACCCGTGCCGAGACCCATCTGCGCCCCGATCTCGGCGGCGGTGGCGGCGTGGTCACCGGTGATCATCTTCACCGTGATCCCGGCGCGGTGGCATTCGCGCACCGCCGTGATCGCCTCCTCGCGCGGCGGGTCGATAATGCCGACCAGAGCGAGCATCGTGAAGTCGTGCCGGGCGTCTTCGAAGGCGAGCACGCCGTCCTCCGGTTCGCGGTCGCGGAACGCGAGGGCCAGCACGCGCAGGCCCTGGGCCGCGATCTCGTCGGCGCGGCGGGTCCAGTAGGCCTCGTCGACGGGGCGTACCACGCCGTCGGCGCCGAGCTGGCCGGTGCAGGCGACGAGGACCCGCTCCGGGGCGCCCTTGAGCAGGATGCGTTCGCGGCGACCGTCGTCGTGCGGGTGCAGGGTCGCCATGAACTTGTGTTCGGATTCGAACGGGACGACATCGAGGCGCGGCCACCGCTCGTGGGCCGCCGCGGTGGGCAGGCCGGCCTTGCGGCCGAGGACGACGAGCGCTGCCTCGGTGGGGTTGCCGTGCACCTCCCACACGCCGTCCTCCTCGACCACCTCGGTGTCGTTGCACAGGACACCGGCGCGGACGGCCAGATCGAGTGCCGGGTCGGTGTGCGGATCGACCGGATCGCCACTCTCGGCGGCGATGATCGAACCGATCGGCGCGTAACCGACACCGCCCACCTCGACGGTGCGGTGCGCACACACGACCTTCTGCACGGTCATCTCGTTGCGGGTCAACGTGCCCGTCTTGTCGGAGCAGATCACCGTCACCGAGCCGAGGGTCTCGACGGCAGGAAGGCGCCGGATGACGGCGTTGCGCCGGGCCATGCGTTGCACGCCGAGGGACAGGGCCACGGTCATCACGGCCGGGAGTCCCTCGGGGATCGCGGAGGCGGCCAACGCGACCACGAGGGTGAACATCTCCGCCGGGCTCTCGCCGCGCCACACGACACCGAGCGCGAAGGTCACGGCGGACGCGAGGAGGATGACCGCCGCCAGCCAACGGCCGAAGCGGCCGATCTGCTCGAGCAACGGTGTGGCCGCGCGGTCGACACCCGACAACAGGGCATTGATGCGGCCGAGTTCGGTGTCGGAGCCGGTCGCGATCACCACGCCGTCACCCTGGCCGAAAACCGCGACGGTGCCGGTGAAGCACGTCGATCTGCGGTCGCCGAGTTCGGTGTCGGCGTCGACCGGGTCCGGTGTCTTGGCGACGGGCACGGATTCACCGGTCAGGGCCGCCTCGTCGATGCGCAGCTCACGCGAGCTCAGGATCCGCAGGTCGGCGGGGACGCGGTCGCCGGAGGCGAGGCGCACCACGTCGCCCGGCACGAGATCTGCCGCGGGGATGTCGACGATCCGGCCGTCGCGGTGGACCCGCGTCCGGGGCGCGAGCATGGCACGGATCGAGTCGAGCGCGGACGCGGCGCGACCCTCCTGGACGAAACCGATGAGCGCGTTCACGATCACGGCACCCATCAGGACTGCCGTGTCTATCCAGTGGCCCAGGAACGCGGTGACGACAGCGGCCGCCATCATCACGTACAGCAGGACGTTGTGGAACTGTCGCAGCAGTCGCCACCACCAGCGATCCGAGCGGGGAGCGGGCAGCGCATTGGGTCCGTACAGCTCCCGCCGGCGGGTCGCCTCGGCCGTGGTCAGTCCCGCTTCGGTGGTCTCGAGCCGGGCGAGCGTGTCACCGGAATCGAGTGCGTGCCAGGGGTGGCTCATTACCGAAATTTTACTCAGTGTCGCTTCCGCGGGCACCCCGGGACGGCGGTGATCCCGGACGCACGAGGGGCACCACCGCGGTCGGTGGTGCCCCTCGGCAAACGAGCGATCGTCAGAAGGAGTGCTCGGGCCCCGGGAAGGTGCCCTGCCCGACCTCTGCTGCGTACTGTGTTGCGGCGCGGCGCAGTTCGTCGCCCACCTGTCCGAACTTCTTGACGAACTTCGCGGTCTTCCCGCTCGTGTAGCCGGCCATGTCCTGCCAGACGAGGACCTGGGCGTCGCACTCGTTGCCGGCGCCGATGCCGACGGTCGGGATGCTCAGCTTGCGGGTGACCTGCCCGGCCAGGTCGGCCGGCACCATCTCCATCACGACGGAGAAGGCGCCTGCCTCCTGGACGGCGATCGCGTCGGCGACGAGCTGCTCGGCGCCGGCGCCGCGGCCCTGCACCCGGAACCCGCCGAGTGTGTTCACGGACTGCGGGGTGAAGCCGATGTGTGCCTGCACGGGGATGCCGGCGGCGGTGATCGCGGCGATCTGCGGAGCCATCCGCTCGCCACCCTCGAGCTTCACCGCGTGGGCGCCGCCCTCCTTCATGAACCGCACGGCCGTGGCGAGGGCCTGTTCGGGCGAGGCCTCGTACGAGCCGAACGGCAGGTCGGCGACGACGAGCGCGTGCGGAGCACCGCGCACTACGCCGCGGACGAGGGGGAGGAGTTCGTCGACGGTCACGGGCACCGTGGTGTCGTAGCCGTAGACGACGTTGGCTGCGGAATCGCCCACGAGCAGGACGGGGATACCCGCCTCCTCGAAGATGCGGGCGGAGGAGTAGTCGTAGGCCGTCAACTCTGCCCAGCGGCGGCCTTCGGCCTTCATCGCCTGCAGGTGATGGACTCGTGTCTTGCGCTTGGGGGTGTCGGCAGGGGCTGAAGCGGAGGCCGCGCCGCCGTATACGGACGTCACGTTGTCGGACATCACTGTCCCTTTCTTCCTCGAGGCCCTCGGGGTCCCCGGGTCGGGTGATGACTGTCTCAGTCTGCCACTCGGCCCGGAGAGCGCGAAGGCCGCGCAGCGGTGCGATTCGTCACACCGAACGACCGCTCGGAAGAGAGTGCAGGTCGTGTCGCTGCAGGTTGACCGGGGCATGGCACGATCGGATCGTGCCCCACCCTGCTCGCGCGCGCATCCGTCGTCTGTCCGTCCTGGCGCTCGTGGCCGCTGCCGCGGCGACCGCGTGCGGTGACACCGCGCAGGAACAACGACAGCCGTCGGCGGTCGGAGTGGTTCCGGGCCTCGAACGGTTCTATGAGCAGGACGTCGACTGGGAGTCGTGCGGGCCGTACGACGCCGACGGGCCGATGATGGTGCGGCAGGGTGTGGAGTGCGCACGCATCGAGGTTCCCCTCGACTACGAGGACCCGGACGGTGAGGTGATCACCCTCGCGGTGTCGCGACTGCCCGCCGGCGGCGACCGGATCGGTTCCCTGCTGGTCAACCCCGGCGGCCCGGGCGCCTCGGGACTGTCCACCGCGCTCGCGGCCGACGGCACCGTCCTCGCCGACCGCTTCGACGTGGTCGGCTTCGACCCCCGCGGTGTCGGATCGTCCGAACCGGCGGTCCGCTGCCTCACCGACGCCGAGTTCGACGCCGACCGCGCTCTGGACGACGGGGACACGAGCCCTGCGGGCATCGCCGAGACGGAGAAGCGCAATCGCGAGTACGCGGAGCTGTGCGCCGAACGCAACGGCACAGATCTGCTCGCGCACCTCGGCACGCGCGAGGTCGTGCAGGACATGGATGTCCTCCGCGGGGTCCTCGGTGACGACGCGCTGACCTATCTCGGCTACTCCTACGGAACCCGACTCGGCACCCTCTACGCCGAGGCCTTCCCCGGTCGGGTGCGGGCGATGGTGCTCGACGGCGCGATCGATCCGGAGCAGGACCCGGTCGAGGAGATCGTGCTGCAGGCCGAGGGCTTCCAGAAGGCCTTCGACGAATTCGCGGCGTACTGCGCGCGGTACGCGGGGTGCCCGCTCGGGACCGATCCGGCCCGGGCCGCCGAGCGGTTCCGCGGGCTCGTCGACCCGCTGCTCGACGCTCCGGCGCCCACCACAGATCCGCGAGGCCTGAGCCACCGCGACGCCATCACCGGTGTCCAGCAGGGTCTGTACTCGCCGACCCTGTGGGGTTCGCTGCGCGGTGGGCTGGAGTCGCTCGCGACCACCGGCACGGGCGACACCCTGCTGCGGCTCGCCGACCTCTACGAGGGGCGCGGCGAGGACGGCACCTACAGCAACATCACCGACGCCTTCAACGCCGTCCGGTGCGTCGACGACCCGCCGGTGACCGACCGGGCCCTCGCGGGCGAACTCGACATGCGGTTCCGCGCGGCCGCCCCCTTCCTCGACGACGGACGCGGCACCGGATCGGCGGCCCTGGACGTGTGTGCCTTCTGGCCGGTCCCGGCCACGGGGGAGCCGCACACCCCCGATGTCCGCGACCTGCCGCCCGTGCTCGTGATCTCGACGACCGGCGATCCGGCGACGCCCTACGATGCCGGAGTCGAACTGGCCGCCCGGCTCGGCGGTGTCCTGGTCACCTTCGAGGGAACGCAGCACACCGTCGCCCTGGACGGCAACGCGTGCGTCGACACCGCTGTGACCAGCTATCTTGTGGATTCGACGGTGCCGGAAAGTGATCCTCACTGCTGACCGCCGACGCACGTGAGCGACACGCCATCCGCAAGTGGCACCTGATGTAACACGGAATTAACGGATTGTGCCTAGTCTCGCGAGTATGGATCGCCAGAAGGAGTTCGTGCTCCGCACCCTCGAAGAGCGCGACATTCGGTTCGTGCGCCTGTGGTTCACCGACGTCGTCGGCACCCTCAAGTCGGTGGCGATCGCGCCGGCCGAACTCGAAGGAGCCTTCGAGGAGGGCATCGGTTTCGACGGCTCGGCCATCGAAGGCTTCTCCCGGATCTCCGAAGCCGACATGGTCGCGCGTCCCGACGCCACCACCTTCCAGGTGCTGCCCTGGGTCGACGATCGGGGTCACCAGTACTCGGCCCGGATGTTCTGCGACATCACCATGCCCGGCGGCACCCCCAGCTGGGCCGACCCCCGCCACGTGCTGCGCCGCCAGCTCAACAAGGCCTCCGATCTCGGCTTCAGCTGCTACGTGCACCCCGAGATCGAGTTCTTCCTCGTCGAGGACGGCCCCGAGGGGAGCGCCCCGGTCCCGGCCGACATCGGCGGCTACTTCGACCAGTCCGTGCACCGCTCGGCCCCGCACTTCCGGCGTCACGCCATCGACGCTCTCGAGTCCATGGGCATCTCGGTGGAGTTCAGCCACCACGAGACCGCGCCCGGCCAGCAGGAGATCGACCTGCGCTACGCCGACGCGCTGTCCATGGCCGACAACGTCATGACCTTCCGCTACGTGGTCAAGGAGATCGCGATGCAGGAGGGCGTGCGGGCCACCTTCATGCCCAAGCCCTTCCGCGACCACGCCGGCTCCGCGATGCACACCCACATGTCGCTGTTCGAGGGCGAGACCAACGCCTTCCACGACCCCGACGACCCGCTGCAGCTCTCGGCGACCGGCAAGGCGTTCATCGCCGGTGTCCTCGAGCACTCCAACGAGATCAGCGCCGTCACCAACCAGTGGGTCAACTCCTACAAGCGTCTCGTGCACGGGGGAGAGGCACCCACGGCCGCGTGCTGGGGCCCGTCGAACCGGTCCGCGCTCGTGCGCGTCCCGATGTACACGCCGAACAAGGCATCGTCGCGTCGCGTGGAGATCCGCACCCCCGACTCGGCGTGCAACCCCTACCTGACCTTCGCAGTACTGCTCGCGGCAGGTCTGCGCGGCATCGAGAAGGGCTACGAGCTCGCCCCCGAAGCAGAGGACGACGTGTGGTCGCTGACCTCCGCCGAGCGTCGCGCCATGGGCTACCGCGAACTGCCTACCGATCTCGACATCGCGCTGCGCGAGATGGAGAAGTCCGAACTCGTCGCCGAAACCCTCGGTGAGCACGTCTTCGACTACTTCCTGCGCAACAAGTGGCGGGAGTGGGAGAACTACCGCAGCCAGGTCACCCCCTTCGAACTCGAGCAGTACCTGGGGTTGTAAGCGACGATGGAAGCGTGGTGAGACCGCCCAGCGCGCGTTCGGTAGTTCCCGGCCCCGGTCGGCTCGGCCTCGTCGAGCCGACCGCCCCCGCCGAGCTCGCTCGACTCGGATGGAACGACGCCGACAGCGTCGAACTGCTGTGGGCGCTGTCCCGTGCCCCCAACGCCGACCTGGCCCTGCGCACCCTCGCGCGCCTGGCCGACGCGCTCGGTGACGACTGGGCCGAACTCGACTCGGCGCTGCGCTCCGACACGCGCCTGCGCGGCCGGTTGTTCGGGCTGTTCGGGGCGTCGTCGGCGCTCGGCGACCACATCGTCGCCAACCCGGATCGCTGGAAGATGCTCGCGGGCAGCGCGGCGCTGCCCGACAAGCACACCTTCACGGCGCGGATGCTCGACAGCGTCGACGCCGAACCCGAGCCCGACGGACGTCCCGGCCGGCTGATCCACCGGGCCGGGCTCATCGGCCCGCACGCGGTCGCGGCGCTGCGCACCACCTACCGCGACCAACTGATGCTGATCGCCGCCGCCGATCTCGCGGCGGTCGTCGAGAACGAACCGGTGCTGCCCTATCTCGAGGTCGGGGCGTTGCTCGCCGACCTCGCCGACGCGGCGCTGACCGCGGCCCTCGCGGTGGCCGTGTCCACGGTGGTCCCGGAGGGCCCGTGCCCGATCGACCTCGCCGTCATCGCGATGGGCAAGTGCGGTGCGCGCGAGCTGAACTACGTCAGCGACGTCGACGTCGTCTTCGTCGCCGAACCCGCCGACGCCCGCGCGAGCCGGATCGCCGGCGAGATGATGCGCATCGGCACGTCGGCCTTCTTCGAGGTCGACGCCGCGCTGCGACCGGAGGGCAAACGCGGCGAGCTCGTCCGCACCCTCGAATCCCACGTCGCCTACTACAACCGGTGGGCCAAGACCTGGGAGTTCCAGGCACTGCTCAAGGCACGGCCGATGACCGGGAACCTCGACCTCGGCCGCCGGTACATCGACGCCCTGAGCCCGATGGTGTGGACCGCCTCCGAACGCGAGGACTTCGTGCCCGACGTGCAGGCGATGCGCCGCCGGGTCGAGGAGATGGTGCCCCCGGAATTACGCGAACGCGAACTCAAGCTCGGACGCGGCAGCCTCCGCGACGTCGAGTTCGCCGTGCAGTTGCTCCAACTCGTGCACGGTCGCGTCGACGAATCGCTGCGCGTGCCCAACACCGTCGAAGCGCTGTGCGCGCTCGCCGACGGCGGTTATGTCGGGCGCGACGACGCCGCGAACATGCGGGCGTCCTACGAGTTCCTCCGCCTGCTCGAACACCGGCTCCAGCTCCAGCGGCTCAAGCGGACCCACACCCTGCCGCCGCCCGAGGACCGCGAGGCCCTGCGGTGGCTCGCGCGCGCCGCGCACATGCGGCCGGACGGGCGCAAGGACGCCCTCGGCGTTCTCGAATCGGAGATCAAGCGCAACTCGTCGCGGATCCGCAAACTGCACGCGCGCCTGTTCTACCGGCCGCTGCTCGACTCGGTGAGCAAGCTCGACAAGGAAGCCCTGCGCCTGTCGCCCGACGCGGCGGTCCGTCAGCTCGCGGCGCTCGGCTACAACGCCCCGCAGCACGCGATGGAACATCTGGCGGCGTTGTCCGGGGGAGCCTCCCGCAAGGCGCGCATTCAGGCACTGCTGCTGCCGCAGTTGCTCGAATATCTCGGGGAGACAACCGATCCCGATGCCGGCCTGCTCGCCTATCGACGGCTGTCCGATGCGCTCTACGACACCGTCTGGTTCCTGCGGGTGCTGCGCGACGAGCCGGCCGTCGCCGAACGTCTCATGACGGTGCTCGGCTCGTCGGCCTACGTCGCCGATCTGCTGGTGAAGTCTCCCGAGGTCATCCGCCTGTATGCCGACGCGTCGACCGGGCCGCGGCTGCTCGAGGCGAACCCGCCCGAGGTGGCGCGCGCCCTCGTCGCATCGTCCTCGCGCTACTCCGACCCCGCTCGCGCCATCGCCGCCGCGCGTTCGCTGCGCCGCGCCGAACTCGCGCGCGTCGCGAGTGCCGACATCCTCGGCATGCTCGACGTGCCGCAGGTGTGCCGGGCGTTGTCCACGGTATGGGCGGGTGTCCTCGAAGCCGCGCTCGACGCGGTGATCCGGGGCTCGGAACAGTCCCGCGGACCGGCGCCGGCGCGTATCGCAGTGATCGGGATGGGCCGGCTGGGAGGCGGCGAACTCGGCTACGGATCCGACGCGGACGTGCTGTTCGTGTGCGACCCGCTGCCGGACGCCGACGAGACCGATGCGGTCAAGTGGGCCACGAGCATCGCCGAGCAGGTGCGGCGACTCCTCGGCGCGCCGAGCACCGACCCACCGCTCGAGGTCGATCTGGATCTGCGTCCGGAAGGTCGCAGCGGGCCGATCGTCCGGACGTTCGCGTCCTACCGGGCGTACTACACGCAGTGGGCCGAGGTGTGGGAGGTGCAGGCGCTGCTGCGTGCACACGCCGTCGCGGGCGACCGCGAACTCGGCACCCGCTTCCTGCACATGATCGACGAGGTGCGCTATCCGGAGGGCGGGGTCTCGCAGGAGGCCGTCCGCGAGATCCGGCGCATCAAGGCACGTGTGGACTCCGAGCGGCTGCCGCGCGGGGCCGACCCGGCCACCCACACCAAACTCGGACGGGGCGGCCTCGCCGACATCGAATGGACCGTGCAGCTGCTGCAACTCCAGCACGCCTACCGGCTCCCGGCGCTCCGCACGACCTCGACGCTCGAGGCCCTCGACGGCATCGGCGCGGCGGAACTGCTCAGCGCGACCGACGTCGAACTCCTGCGCACGGCATGGATCACCGCGACGGATGCGCGGAACTGTCTCGTGCTCGTCCGCGGCAAACCGACCGACCAGCTCCCGGGGCCGGGGCGGCTGCTCGAAGCCGTTGCCCGCGTGACGGGGTGGCGTGGTGAGGACGCGTCGGAGTTCCTCGACCACTACCTACGCGTCACGCGTCGTGCGCGGGCGGTCGTCGAGCGGGTGTTCTGGGACTGACGGACCGTCAGTCGCAGAAGACGACGAGTGCGAGTCCTCGCCAGACCTCGACCTCGGTCTTGTCCCATTCCTTGTTCTCGTGGTCCCAGTCGTACTCGACCTCGACGTCGTAGCCACGGTCGCGTTGCTCGGTCACCCTGCAGTTCTGCATGGTGCTGCCGGACCGGTTGAGGATGATGTAGGGGACTCCCGCGTCGGAGAGCACCTGCTGTGCCTGCTCCTGCGACATGCCGACGACGGAGATGTCGGTCTGGGCCGCTGCGGTGCCTGCGAATGCGACGGACAGAGGGACGGGGGACAGCATGACAGCGGCGCATGCTGCCGAAACGAGGGATCTACGCATGGTGGCCTCCCGAGGAGACGTGTCGTTCGGATACGGACCACGTCGCATCCACTCCCCCGCGAGCGGGTGTGACGAACATCACCAAAGCTGTGTCCTCACGGTACACCCGTGTGCAGTACGGCTGTCCAGTCGGTTTCGGCTCGGCGGACCTGCGCACGACCCCCTGCACACGACGGAGCCACCCGCCGAACACGACAGGTGGCTCCGGGACGGTGCGTCAGGCGCGGTCGTGGACCGCCGGCGCGGTCACTTCTTCAGATCGAAACGATCCAGGTTCATCACCTTCGTCCAGGCCGCGACGAAATCGCGGACGAACTTCGGGCCGGCATCGTCGGTCGCGTAGACCTCGGCGAGCGCCCGCAGCTGCGAGTTGTGCCCGAAGACCAGGTCGACGGCGGTCGCGGTGTACTTGACCTGGTCCGATCCCCGAGCGCGTCCTTCGTAGACGCCCTCGCTGTTCTGCGAGACCTTCCACTCGGTCCCCATGTCGAGCAGATTGACGAAGAAGTCGTTCGTCAGGGTCTGCGGGCGGTCGGTGAAGACCCCGTGCTTGCTGCCGCCGTGATTCGCGCCGAGCGCACGCAGACCGCCGACGAGCACCGTCGTCTCGGGCGCGGTCAGCGTCAGCAGGTTGGCGCGCTCGAGGAACAGCTTCTCGGGCGGAAGCTTCTCTTCACCGCGCAGGTAGTTGCGGAAACCGTCGTGCTTCGGCTCGAGCACCTCGAACGACTCGACGTCGGTCCACTCCTGGCTCGCATCGGTGCGGCCGGGGAAGAACGGAACCGTGATGTCGTGTCCCGCATCCTCGGCGGCCTTCTCCACCGCGGCGTTACCGGCGAGGACGATCAGATCCGCCAGGGAGACCTTCTTGTTGCCGCCCGAGCCGTTGAAGTCCTGCTGGATACCCTCGAGGATCTGCAGTACCTGTGCGAGCTGCTCGGGTTCGTTGGCTTCCCAGTCCTTCTGCGGCTCGAGCCGCACGCGTGCGCCGTTCGCACCGCCGCGCTTGTCGGTGCCGCGGAAGCTCGCGGCCGACGCCCACGCGGTGGCGACGAGCTGCGGGATCGTCGCTCCCGAGTCGAGGACCTTCGCCTTGAGTGAGGCGATGTCGCTCTCGTCGATCAGCTCGTGGTCGACCTCCGGCACCGGGTCCTGCCAGATCTGCGGTTCCGGGATCCACGGTCCGCGGTACCGCGAGAGCGGACCCATGTCGCGGTGCAGCAGCTTGAACCACGCCTTGGCGAACTCCTGCTCGAGTTCCTCGGGATGGTCGAGCCAGCGCCGGGTGATCTCGCCGTAGATCGGGTCGTAGCGCAGCGCGAGGTCGCTGGTGAGCATGCCCGGCGCGTGCTTCTTCGCCGGGTCGTGGGCGTCGGGCACGGTGTCCGCGCCGGCACCGCCCTTCGGCGTCCACTGCCACGCCCCGGCGGGGCTCTTGGTCTTCTCCCACTCGTAGGCGTACAGCGTCTCGAGGAAGGTGTTGTCCCACTTCGTCGGAGTGGGCGTCCAGGTGACCTCGAGGCCGCTGGTGATCGTGTCGGCACCGGCGCCGGTGCCGTGCGAGTTCTTCCAGCCGAGACCCTGCTGTTCGAGCGGGGCACCCTCGGGTTCGGGACCGAGATTGTCGGCGGGAGCGGCACCGTGCGTCTTGCCGACGGTATGACCACCGACGATGAGCGCAGCCGTCTCGACGTCGTTCATCGCCATCCGGGCGAACGTCTCGCGGATGTCGCGTCCGGACGCGAGGATCTCCGGGTTGCCGTTGGGGCCTTCGGGATTGACGTAGATCAAACCCATCTGGACGGCGCCCAGCGGGCCCTGGAGTTCGCGCTCACCGGCGTAGCGTTCGTCGCCGAGCCAGGTGTCCTCCGGGCCCCAGAAGACCTCGTCGGGCTCCCAGATGTCCTCGCGGCCGAACGCGAAGCCGAATGTCTTGAACCCCATCGACTCGTAGGCGCAGTTGCCGGCGAAGACCAGCAGGTCGGCCCAGGAGAGCTTGCGGCCGTACTTCTGCTTGATCGGCCACAGGAGGCGACGCGCCTTGTCGAGGCTGACGTTGTCGGGCCAGCTGTTGAGCGGCGCGAACCGCTGCGCGCCCTTGCCGCCGCCACCGCGACCGTCGGCGATGCGGTAGGTGCCGGCCGAGTGCCAGCTCATGCGGATGAACAGACCCCCGTAGTGACCGAAGTCGGCCGGCCACCAATCCTGGGAATCCGTCATCAGGTCGATCAGATCCTGACGGAGCGCCTCGACGTCGAGGGATTCGACTTCCTTCGAGTAGTCGAAGTCGGGTTCCAACGGATTCGACAGCGGTGAATGCTGGTGCAGGACCGTCAGATCCAACTGGTCCGGCCACCAGTCCTGATTGGTCCTCGGCCGGTGCGGTGACGGCTCGGGGGAGGGGATTGCCGGGTTTTCGCTTTCGGACACTGCGGTTTCCTTCCGGATCAGGGTCGATCGGACCGATTCAGGGCTGTTGTCGTGGATCGTCTGTCGAACAGTCGCGGCACAGGCCCCAGAAGACGACGTCCGCCTCGTCGACGTCGAAACCTGCGTCGTCCACCGGTGACAGGCAACGCGAGTCGCCGATGGTGTGGTCGACATCCGAGATCACGGCGCAGGACCGGCAGACGAGGTGGTGATGACTGTCGCCGACACGCACCTCGTACCGCGCGTGGAAACCTGCGGGCCGGATTCGTCGGAGCAGGCCGTGTGCCGAGAGTGCGTGAAGGATGTCGTACACGGTGTGCCGACCGATGCCGGGAACGACGGCGCCGACCGCGTCGAAGATGCGATCGGCATCGGCGTGCGGGTGCTCGTGCGCCGCATCGAGCACCGCCAGACGCTGCCGGGTCACGCGAAGACCGGCGGCGCGTAACCGCTCGGAGAATTCCCGCGTCGAGGGCACGTGCCCACTATGGACCACTTTTCTGGAACCGGTCGCGATTTCGCGGGATTCGATGACGAACGAACGCATCTCGCGCGCCGAACCGGGGCTTGCTACTGCTGCAGCAGGGGCGAACCCCGTTTCGGCGCGCGAGGATGCCGGAGAGGAAGGGCGCAGACAAGGCGAGAGGCCGCCCGTCCCGGAAGGGACGGACGGCCTCTCTTACCGGACTCGACTCAGCAGTCGAAGTACAGCTGGAACTCGTAGGGGTGCGGACGCAGGTTGACCGGAGCGATCTCCTGCTCGCGCTTGAGCGAAATCCAGGTCTCGATGAGGTCGGTGGTGAAGACACCGCCCTCGGTGAGGTACTCGTGGTCGCGCTCGAGGTTGTCGATCACGGCCGACAGGCTGGTGGGGGCCTGCGGGATGTTCTTGGCCTCCTCCGGCGGGAGCTCGTAGAGGTCCTTGTCGACCGGAGCGAGCGGCTCGATCTTGTTCTTGATGCCGTCGAGGCCGGCCATCATCTGCGCCGCGAAGTTCAGGTAGGGGTTACCCGAGGAGTCGGGAGCGCGGAACTCGAGACGCTTGGCCTTCGGGTTGTTGCCCGTGATCGGGATACGCACGGCGGCCGAACGGTTGCGCTGGCTGTACACGAGGTTGATCGGAGCCTCGTAGCCCGGCACCAGACGGTGGTACGAGTTGATCGTCGGGTTCGTGAAGGCGAGCAGCGACGGCGCGTGGTGGAGGATGCCGCCGATGTACCAGCGGGCGAGGTCGGACAGACCCGCGTAGCCGGACTCGTCGTGGAACAGCGGCTTGCCGTCCTTCCACAGCGACTGGTGCACGTGCATGCCCGAGCCGTTGTCGCCGAAGAGCGGCTTCGGCATGAAGGTGGCGGTCTTGCCGTTCTTCCACGCCGTGTTCTTGACGATGTACTTGAACAGCTGCAGGTCGTCGGCTGCGGAGAGCAGCGTGTTGAACTTGTAGTTGATCTCGGCCTGGCCGCCGGTGCCCACCTCGTGGTGGCCGCGCTCGAGCTCGAAGCCGGCGAGCTGCAGGTTGGTGGAGATCTCGTCGCGCAGGTCGACGTAGTGGTCGTACGGAGCGACGGGGAAGTAGCCACCCTTCGGGCGGACCTTGTAGCCGCGGTTCGGGGTGCCGTCGGCGTTGTACTCGGCGCCGGTGTTCCACGAGCCGGAGATCGAATCGAGCTCGTAGAACGCGCCGTTCATCTTCGAGTCGTAGGAGACGGAGTCGAAGATGTAGAACTCGGCCTCGGCACCGAAGAAGGCGGTGTCGGCGATGCCGGTGCTGATCAGGTATTCCTCGGCCTTACGCGCGACGTTGCGGGGGTCGCGGCTGTAGGACTCACGGGTGAACGGATCGTGGACGAAGAAGCTGACGTTCAGGGTCTTGGCGGCGCGGAAGGGATCGATGCGGGCGGTCGTCACATCGGGGAGCAGGAGCATGTCCGACTCGTGGATGGACTGGAAACCCCGCACGGAGGATCCGTCGAATGCCAGGCCGTCCTCGAAGACGTCCTCGTTGAACGCCTTCGCCGGGATCGAGAAGTGCTGTTCGATGCCGGGCAGGTCCGTGAAGCGGATATCGACGTACTCGACGTTCTCTTCCGCGATGTACTTGATGACCTCTTCGGCCGTGGTGAACGCCACGCTTGTGCTCCTTCAGTCGGTGCGCGCCATGGGTGCTGGGCGCCTGCGTCGGATCAGACGTTATGGATCTGGTGTTGCCCGTCCATCAAGCCTATGTTTCGCGGGTGTTACACATGCTTTCGTCCTGCTGTGAGGTCGAAAAGGTGGTATAAGTCACCGCGGCCAACACGGGTCGACGCTGGTCCGCCCATGAGAGCTTATCCTGGTGCCATGGCACGCATGACGGGCAGTTGGCTTTCCGGGCCTGCTGCGGCGCTTCCCAAAGGTCTCCAGCAGGAGCAGGACTATCCCGGGCAACTGCTCGGCCTCCCCGAACACGGCCCCGGCTCCATGGTGCCCACCGTCCGCCGGGTACTCGCCCTCGCGGTCGACTGGTTCATGTCCATGGCGATCGCCGCCGGCCTCGTCGGGGGCAACCCGCTCGAGAGCCCGCTGCTGTCGTCGTACACCCTCATCATCTGGTTCGTGGTGGGCGTGGGATGCGTGAGCCTGTTCTCGTTCACCCCCGGACAGTTCGTCGCCGGGCTGCAGGTCGTGCGGGTGGACGCCCCCGCGCGGGTCGGCATCGTGCGCGCGCTCGCACGTCAGGTGCTGCTGGTGTTCATCGCCCCGGCGCTCGTCACCGACATCGACGGTCGCGGCCTGCAGGATCGCGCCACGGGCACCGCGGTCGTCCGTTCGCGCTGACGCGCGGTCGTCCGTTCGCGCTGACGCGCAGGCGTCCGTTCGCGCTGACGCGCAGGCGTCCGTTCGCGCTGACCGCGACCACCCGCAAGCTTCTCCGCATACACCGAAGGCCGCCTTCGTCCCCGGGACGAGAGGCGGCCTTCGGCGTAGTTCGGAAGATCAGCGGCGGCGCATGGTGCGCTGCACGCTGCGCATCTTCGCGCCGGCGGGAAGCGGGCCCTTGGGCATGGCCGGCCCGGACTTCTTCGTGCTCAGCGCCGACAGGCGACCTTCGATGGTGTCCATCCGCTTGGTGTCGATGTTGCGGGGCAGCTTGTTCAGACGCTTCTGCAGCTGGGAGAGCGGGATCTGGCCCTCCTCGTTGCCGACGACGAACTCGTAGATCGGGGTGTCGCCGACGAGACGCGCGACCCGCTTCTTCTCCTGGGCCATCAGGCCCTTCACGCGACCGGGGTTGCCCTCACCGACGAGGATGATGCCGGGACGTCCGATGACGCGGTGCACGGCGTCGAGCTGGGTGGTGCCCGCGACCGCCTGGCTCACGCGCCACGCGCCCTGCAGGTTGTCGAGCGCCCACGCGGCCGCACCGGCCTGGCCGTCGGCCTTCGCGTACACGCTCTTCTGCACGCGGCGCCCGAAGATGATGAAGGCCAACAGGACGCCGACGAGGATGCCGACCGGCAGCAGGAACCACTGGATGTCGAAGATCAGGCCGACGAGGAAGAACACCACGATCGAACCGACGAGGGCACCGATCATCCACGGCAGGAGTGCCTTGTCCTCCTTGCGCTGGATCTGGAACGCCTGCCACAGCTGGGTTCGACGCTCCTTCGACGCCTGTTTGCGTGCGGCCTTCGCCGCGGCCTTCGCTTCCTTGTCGGTCTTGCTGCCCTTCGCCATGTACTCAAGGATACGGCCCCGGTGGTGGCACGTTTACCACCACCGGGGCCGCCTGAGGACCTGCCGCGACGAGCGGCGGGAGGTCAGTTGCCGAAGCGCGCGAGAACGGCGCCGGCTTCCTGGGACGCCGTGCCCTCCTCGGCGAGATGCGCCTGGTCGGCGGGAAGTTCGCGTCCGTGGTGGGCCATCGCCTGCGCGTACAGGCGACCGGCGCGGTACGACGAACGCACCAGCGGACCGGCCATCACACCGGCGAACCCGATCTCGCGGGCGGTCTCGGAGTGATCGACGAACTCCTGCGGCTTGACCCAGCGCTCGACCGGATGGTGGAGCGGGGAGGGCCGCAGGTATTGGGTGATCGTGATGATGTCGCAGCCGGCGGCGTGCAGGTCGTGCAGCGCTTCGGTGACCTCCTCGGGGGTCTCGCCCATGCCGAGGATGAGGTTGGACTTGGTGACCAGTCCGAAGTCGCGGGCCTGCCGGATGACGTCGAGCGACCGCTCGTAGCGGAAGGCCGGACGGATGCGCTTGAAGATCCGCGGCACGGTCTCGACGTTGTGGGCGAGCACCTCGGGACGCGACTCGAAGACCTCCTGCAGCAGGTCGGGCTTGCCGTTGAAGTCGGGGATGAGGTTCTCGACGCCGGTGCCCGGGTTGAGCGCGTGGATCTGCTTCACCGTCTCGGCATACAGCCATGCGCCGCCGTCGGGCAGATCGTCGCGGGCGACGCCGGTGATCGTGGAGTAGCGCAGACCCATCGAGCGGACCGACTCGGCGACACGACGCGGCTCGTCGCGGTCGAGCGCGGCGGGCTTACCGGTGTCGATCTGGCAGAAGTCGCAGCGACGGGTGCACTGCTCGCCACCGATGAGGAATGTCGCCTCGCGGTCTTCCCAGCACTCGTAGATGTTGGGACAACCGGCTTCCTCACAGACCGTGTGCAGACCTTCGCGTCGCACCAGGCCCTTGAGGTCGGTGTACTCCGGGCCCATCTTCGCCCGGGTCTTGATCCAGTTGGGTTTGCGTTCGATCGGCGTCTGCGCGTTTCGGGTCTCGATCCGCAGCAGCTTGCGTCCTTCTGGGGCCACAGTCACGCACTCGATCGTACGCCGCCGGTCCTGCCCGGACCCGGCGGGTGCGACCGCCCTTCAGAACCGGTGTGTCGTGAATTCCGGGGTGGTGGTGGGAATTCCGGACGTCCCGACGGCGTGCTCGAAGGTGACCCGCTCGATGTCGCACTCGGTCACGGGGATTCGGCCGTCGAGAGCGGCGATGACGGCCTCGGTGACGGCCGGGATCACGTCGTCGACGGTGACCTCCCGGCCGAGTTCGCCGGTGAGCGACGCGACTCCGGCGTCGCGGATGCCGCACGGGACGATCGAGTCGAACGCGTCGAGAGCCGAATTGCAGTTGAGTGCGAAGCCGTGCATGGCGACCCCACGTTGCACCCGGATGCCGATCGCGGCGATCTTGCGTTCGGGGAGCCAGTGCCCGTCGCGCAGCTCGGCGGGAAGCCAGACGCCGGAGCGTCCTTCCACGCGGCCGCAGTTCAGGCCCATGTCGGTACAGACGCGGATCAGGCCCTGTTCGATGCGACGCACGTAGCCGACGACGTCGATCGGCTCGGCGAGCTTGACGATGGGATAGCCCACGAGCTGCCCGGGGCCGTGCCAGGTGATCTTGCCGCCGCGGTCGACGTCGATGACGGGCGTGCCGTCGGTGGGGCGGTCGCCGTCCTCGGTGCGGCGCCCGGCCGTGTAGACGGGCGGGTGTTCGAGCAGGAGCAGGGTGTCGGCGCCGATGCCGTCGGCGCGCTCGTTCGCGAGTTCGCGCTGCCTCTCCCAGGCCTCGAGATAACCGAGGGTTCCGAGACATGCGACGGCGACGGGAGCCGAATCGGAACGGGCGGAAGACGAGGGATCACTCATGTTCCTGAACTCTACGCCGCACCGCAGGGGGAGGGCACCCGCTGTGGCGCGGACGCCGACGGGGGCATCACGGCAGTGGTGATGCCCCCGTCGGAGGTCGTCGGACGGATAGTCCGGATCCGGAAACCTACAGTCCCAGATCGGACTCGAACGCGCCCTCCTCGAGACGATGCTTGATCGTCTTGAGGAAGCGGCCCGCGTCGGCACCGTCGATCAGGCGGTGATCGTAGGTAAGCGGCAGGTAGCACATCGAGCGGACGCCGATGGACTCGTTGCCGGTCTCGTCGATCACCACGACCGGACGCTTGACGATGGCGCCGGTTCCGAGCATCGCGGCCTGCGGCGGCACGAGGATCGGGGTGTCGAACAACGCGCCCTGGCTACCGATGTTGGTGATGGTGAAGGTGCCACCGGCCAGCTCGTCGGGCTTGAGACCACCCTTGCGGGCACGCTCGGCGATGTCGGCGATCGCGCGGGCGAGCTCGGCCAGCGACAGGTCGCCGGCGTTGTGGATCACCGGGGAGAGCAGGCCCTGCTCGGTGTCCACCGCGATGCCGAGGTGCTCGGCCGCGTGGTAGGTGATCTCCTTCTTGCTGTCGTCGAAGGAGGCGTTGACGTTCGGGTGCGCGCGCAGTGCCTCGACGACGGCCTTGGCGAAGAACGGCAGGAAGGTGAGGTTGACGCTCTCGCGCTCGGAGAACGCCTTCTTCGCCTGGGCCCGCAGCTGGGCGATCTTGGTGACGTCGACCTCGAAGGTCTGGGTGAGCTGCGCGGTGGTCTGCAGCGACTCGAGGGTCTTCTTCGCCGTGATCTGGCGGATGCGGTTGATCTTCTGGGTCGTTCCGCGCAGCTTGGCGAGCTCGGGGCGCACACCCGGAGCCGGACTCGCCGGAGCGGCCGACTTCTGCTGCTCGCCACCGGCTGCCTTGCCACCCTCGGCGGCAGCGAGGACGTCCTGCTTGCGGATGCGGCCACCGACACCGGTGCCCTTCACCGTCGACAGGTCGACGCCGTGCTGCGAGGCGAGCTTGCGCACGAGCGGGGTGACGTACGGGGTCGCACCGCTCGGGGTGGACTCCTCCTGAGGCGCGGGCTTCGGGGTCGTCGCCGCGGTCCCGACCGGCTTCGGTGCGGGAGCCGGGGTGGCCTGCTCGACCTTCGGGGCCTGCTGCTGTGCGGCGGGCTTCTGCTCGGCGGGCTTCGGAGTCTCCTGCTTCGGAGCCTCCTGCTTCGGCGCGGACTGCTCGGCGGGAGCGGACTGCTGGGCCGGGGCTTCGCTGCCGATGACGGCGAGTTGTCCACCGACCTCGACGGTCTCGTCCTCCTGAGCGGTGATCTCGGTGAGGATACCGGCGACCGGGGAGGGGATCTCGGTGTCGACCTTGTCGGTGGAGACCTCGAGGAGCGGTTCGTCCACGGCGACCTCGTCGCCGACGGCCTTGAGCCAGCGGGTGACGGTGCCTTCGGTGACCGACTCGCCCAGTGCCGGCATGGTGACCGGGGTGCCCTCGCCGCTACCACCCGAGGATGCGGGCTGCGCGGGGGCGGACTCCGCGGCGGGCTCCTCCGCGGGAGCCTCTTCGGCCGGTGCCTTTTCGGCGGCGGGTGCGGACTCTTCGCCGGCTTCCTCACCGGCGTCACCGATCACCGCCAGTTCGCCACCGATCTCGACCGTGTCATCCTCCTGGGCGACGATCTTGACCAGCACGCCGGCTGCAGGCGACGGGATCTCGGTGTCGACCTTGTCCGTGGAGACTTCGAGCAAGGGCTCGTCGACTTCGACCGTGTCTCCTTCCTGCTTGAGCCATCGCGTGACAGTTCCCTCGGTGACGCTCTCACCAAGCGCTGGCATCTGGACGGAGAAGGCCATGTCTGTTGACTCCTCGACGGTTGTGTTCGTGTGTGTTGAGTTGTACCGACTCGTGGTCGCCGACCATTGTGTGGTCGTTGACCATTGTGCGCGGGCCAGGAACCCCGTGCCTGCTGGTTCACGTGTTCGGTCGGGCCGATACCGGCGGGGCATGGCCCCTCCCATCCTTGCACCTATCTTTCGGTGATGTTCGGGGAGGGGCGGATCACCTCACACCGGGGTTCCGCTGTTACCGATCACACCGGTCCTCTCCCTCGCCCCGGGCGGGGCCAGGCGGGGAGAGGACCGGTGCGGAAGATCATCCGTTGGCGGCGATGTCCTCGATCACGGCGAGCATGGTGCGCACGGGCACGCCGGTGCCGCCCTTGCCGACGTAACCGAACGGTCCGCCGGTGTTGAAGGCCGGGCCGGCGACGTCGATGTGCGCCCACTGCACACCCTCGGCGACGAACTCCTTCAGGAAGATGCCGGCCGTGAGCATGCCGCCCCACCGGTGGGGGGAGACGTTCGCGAGGTCGGCCACGCGGGACTCGAGATCACCGCGCAGTTCCTTCGGGAAGGGCATCGCCCAGCCGTTCTCGCCGACCTCCTGGGACAGCGCGGCCACGCGGTCGCGGAACTCGTCGTGACCCATGACGCCCGGCGTCCGGGTGCCGAGGGCGACCATCTGTGCGCCGGTGAGGGTCGCGGTGTCGATGAGGTAGTCGGGATCGTCCTCGCATGCGCGCACGATGGCGTCGGCGAGGATCAGGCGACCCTCGGCGTCGGTGTTGATGACCTCGACGGTGGTTCCACCGTACTGGGTCAGCACGTCGCCCGGACGCTGCGCGGTCGACGACGGCATGTTCTCGGCCATCGGCACGGTCGCGGTGACGTCGGCGGCGACACCGAGCTTCGCGGCGAGCACGACGGTCGCGACGACCGCGGCGGCGCCGGCCATGTCGGAGGTCATCGCCTCCATGCCGGCGGCGGGCTTGATGGAGATGCCGCCGGTGTCGAAGGTGATGCCCTTGCCCACGAGCGCGACCTTCGGGGCCTTGCGCTTCTTCGACGAGTAGGACAGGCGCACGAGACGCGGGGGACGCGACGAGCCCTTGCCGACGCCGACGATGCCGCCGAAGCCCTTCTTCTCGAGCACCTTCTCGTCGAGGATCTCGACCTTCAGACCGGCGGCCTCGCCGAGTGCCTTCGCGCGCTCGGCGAACTCGGCCGGGAACAGGTGGCTCGGCGGGGTGTTCACGAAGTTCCGGGCCGTCGCGACGGCCTCGGCGATCGCGACGGAGCGGGAGAGCGCCGCCTTCGCCGCGCGGTCGCGGGTCGAAGGCACGAGCAGTTCCACCCGCGCGACCGCCTGCGCGTCCTTCTTGGGTGCGGACTTCTCCGACCGGAACTCGGTGTAGGTGTAGGCGCCGAGCGCGAAACCTTCCGCCGCGGCACCGAGGTCGACGGCGGACAGCGTGGTCGCGACCGTCTCCACACCTGTCAGTGCGCGCGCCGCGGTACCGGCGGAGCGGCGGACCTGCTCGGCGTCGATCTTGTCGGCGTCGCCGAGACCGACGGCGAGCACGCTCGCCACGGGCAGGGAGGCAGGCGCCGGCACGCGGGTGAGCTCCTCGCCGCGGCCCTTCGCGCCCACGGCGACCAGGGAGTCGAGCAGTTCGCCGAGAACCGCTTCGTCGATCGGGGCATCGCCCGCGAGGATCTCGGGGGTGCCGTCGGCGGAGGTCACGCCGATCACCAGGACATCGGCTCGTTTGGAAACCGAACCGGCGAGAACGAGTTCGGGAAGATCGGGAGTGGGTGCACTCACAGGGCATCTCCTTGCAGCTTGGTCGGGAACGAGCGAGTCGTTCTCTTGCGGCGTCGTTCGGTGCGAGGGGAATCGCCTCGATGTAATCGACCCTAATGACAACGACGCCCGGCGTCGCTGTCGGACACGGTGGCGGTGGGATAGCGTCGTACGCCATGAGCGACGAGGAACTGAAGCAGGGCCCCATCCACACCGTGCACGTCGAACTCGGTGCGACCTTCGCTCCGTTCGGCGGCTGGGAGATGCCGGTCTCCTACGCAGGGACGGTCGCCGAGCACACGGCCGTGCGCGAGAACGTGGGACTGTTCGACGTCAGCCACCTGGGCAAGGCACTCGTCGCCGGACCGGATGCCGCCCAGTTCCTGAACACCACGCTCAGCAACGACCTCACCCGCATCGGTCCCGGCAAGGCGCAGTACACCCTGTGCTGCACCGAGAACGGCGGTGTCGTCGACGACCTGATCGTCTACCACGTCTCCGACGACGAGCTCTTCCTCGTTCCGAACGCGGCCAACACCGCAGCGGTCGTCGAGGCGCTGACCGCCGCGGCACCGGCCGGCGTCACAGTGACGAACCAGCATCGCGACCACGCGGTGTTCGCCGTCCAGGGGCCGAAGGCCGTCGAGGTCCTCGAGGCGCTCGGCCTGCCCACCGACATCGCCTACATGGGCTTCGCCGACGCCGAGTACGAGGGTGCTCCGGTGCGCGTGTGCCGCAGCGGCTACACCGGCGAACGGGGCTACGAGGTGCTGCCGCGCTGGGACGACGCCGAAGGTGTCTTCCGCGCGCTGCTCGACGCCGTCCGCGCACAGGGCGGTCAGGCCGCCGGTCTCGGCGCCCGCGACACCTTGCGCACCGAGATGGGCTACGCGCTGCACGGGCACGAGCTGTCCGTCGACATCTCGCCGCTCGAAGCGCGGGTCGGCTGGGCCGTGGGCTGGAAGAAGCCGCAGTTCTGGGGTCGCGACGCGCTGGTCCGCGAGAAGGAGGCGGGCCCGGCACGGAAACTGTGGGGCCTGCGGGCGCTCGACCGCGGCGTCCTGCGTCAGGACCTGACCGTGCGTCGCGACGGTGACGAGGTAGGGCGGACCACCTCGGGCACCTTCTCGCCGACCCTCAAGATCGGCATCGCCCTCGCACTCCTCGACACCGCCGCCGGACTCGAACCGGGCGACGAAGTGAGCGTGGACGTGCGCGGACGGTCGCTGCGCGCCGAAGTGGTGGCTCCGCCGTTCGTCGAGGACCACACCAGATAGGGCTTCTGCAGGCGGTTGTACCATTGTCCTCCATGACAGGTGTCCTCGAATTCGCCCGCGTCCAGCATCCTTCACCGAGCTCTGCGGAGCGGCGCCAGGAGGTTCTGTCGAATCCCGGTTTCGGGCAGTACTTCACCGATCACATGGTGTCGATCACTTACACCGGCGGGATCGGTTGGCACGACGCGAAAGTCGAGCCGTACACCCCGATATCCCTGGACCCGGCCGCGATGGTCCTGCACTACGGGCAGGCGATCTTCGAGGGTCTCAAGGCCTACCGGCAGGCCGACGGCAGCATCGCGTCGTTCCGCGTGACCGCCAATGCCGCGCGCATGAACCGGTCCGCGGAGCGGCTCGCGATGCCGTACCTGCCGCCGGAGCTGTTCGTGAAGGCGATCACCGAGCTGGTCGAGGTCGACAACGAGTGGGTTCCCGCCGCCGGCGGCGAGGATTCGCTCTACCTGCGTCCCTTCGCCTTCGCGACCGAGCCGGCTCTCGGCGTGCGGCCCGCGAAGGAATACAAGTTCCTCGTCATCGCGTCCCCGGCGGGTGCCTACTTCCCGCGCGGCGTGAAGCCGGTCAACGTGTGGCTCTCCCGCGAGTACGTGCGCGCCTCCCCGGGCGGCACGGGCGCCGCGAAGTTCGCCGGCAACTACGCGGCTTCGCTCGTCGCGCAGGCGCACGCTGCCGAGCAGGGCTGCGACCAGGTGGTCTGGCTCGACGCGATCGAGCGCAAGTACGTCGAGGAGATGGGCGGCATGAACCTGTACTTCGTGTACGGGTCCGGTGCCGACGCGCGTCTGGTCACCCCGGAGCTGTCCGGCTCGCTGCTCCCCGGCATCACCCGCGACTCGCTGCTCACCCTCGCCAAGGACTCCGGTCTCTCGGTCGAGGAGCGACGCATCAGCACCGACGAGTGGCGCGAGAAGGCCGGCAGCGGTGAGATCACCGAGGTGTTCGCGTGCGGTACCGCCGCGGTCATCACGCCGGTCGGCAGCGTCAAGGACAAGGACGGCGAGTTCACCATCGCCGACGGCGAGCCCGGCCCCATCACGATGGCCCTGCGCGACACCCTGACCGGCATCCAGCGCGGTACCTTCGCCGACACCCACGGATGGATGACGACGCTGCGCAAGTGACGTAGCCACGAACGCGAAGGGGTGTTGCCGGATTTCCGGCAGCACCCCTTCGTCGTTTCCGGACGCAGTGCGATCTAGAACAAGGCCGCCGCAGCCACCGCGACGGCAGAGACCGTGCCCTCGGTGACCGCGCCGAGCACGTCGCCGTTCATGCCGCCGAAGCGCGCGACGCAGTGACGGGCGAAAAGCACCGAGGCGACCAGCACCACCGTGACGACGAGCGGTCCCGCCCAGAGCGGACCGGGCAGGCACACGAGCGACAGTGCCACCGCGGCCACCGTCCACACCGTGATCGGCACGACACCCTGCGTCCCCGCCACGAGCGAGCCGAAGCCGCTGCCGGGCGCTGCCGGGACACCGCGCCGGCACGCGACGACCACGGCCACACGTCCGGAGAAGACCGCGAACCCGACCGCCCCCCACGCGTCGGTGTCGACGAGCGCACCGAACGAGGCGGCCTGCAGACCGAGGACGACGACGAGCGCCGCCACACCGAAGGGACCCGCGCCGCCGCTGTGCATCACCTCGCGCGCCCGCTCGGGCGGGCCGTAGCAGCCGAGACCGTCGGCGGTGTCACTCAGGCCGTCGACGTGCATTCCGCGGGTGCCGACCGCCAGCACCCCGACACACACCAGGCCCGTCACCAGTGGTGGCGTCCCGACGGCGGAACCGATCAGGCAGACGGCGGTGGCCGCGGCGGCGAGTACGGCACCGGCGATCGGCGCCACGGAGATCGCACGTCCGGCGACCGTCCGGTCGATCTCCGTCGGGCCTCGCGCGGGCAGGACCGTCAACCACGACAGGGCCAGCGCGACCCCGCCGAGCCAGGCGCGGATCATCAGTCGGCGTTTGCCGGGGCGCTCTCGTCGCGGGTGCTCACGCCCGCTTCGGAGAAGGTGGCCATCTGCGCGAGAATCGCGACCGCACCTTGCAGCACCGGCAGCGCCGTCACGGCTCCCGATCCCTCACCGAGGCGCATACCGAGGTCGACGATCGGTTCGAGCCGGAGATGACGCAGCGCGATGGTGTGGGCGGGTTCGGCCGACCGGTGACCGGACACCCACCAGCGTGCCGCGCCGGGTGCGAGTTCCTCGGCGACCATCGCAGCAGCGGTGACGACGACGCCGTCGAGGATCACCGGCGTCCGGCGGACCGCGGCCTGCGCGAGGAATCCCGCCATCGCAGCGAAGTCCGCGCCACCGGCGGTGCGCAGCAGGGCGACGGGATTGCGTACGTGGGGCCGCGCCCGCCACATGGCGTCGCGGATCGCGGTGACCTTGCGCATCCACCCCGCGTCGTCGACGCCGGTGCCGCGGCCGACCGCGGCCACGGGTTCGGTGGAGGTGAGGATGGCGATGAGAACGGTTGCAGGAGTGGTGTTCCCGATCCCCATATCGCCCGCGACGAGGAGATCGGCGCCTTCGTCGACCTCGCGGTCGGCGAGCGCACGGCCGGCCTCGATCGCGCGGACCGTCTCGTCGTGCGTGAGCGCGTCCTCGCGGTCGATGCTGCCGCTCGAGTGACGGATCTTGAACTCGGACACCTCGGGGGAGGTGTCGCTCTCGACTGCCATGTCGACGACCCGCACTCCTGCGCCCGCGGCGGCGGCGAGCACGTTCACGGCGGCGCCACCCGCGGACAGGTTCGCCACCATCTGCGCGGTGACCTCCGGCGGATAGGCCGAGACCCCGTTGCGCGCGACGCCGTGGTCACCTGCGAAGACCACGACCCGCGGTCGGCGGAAGGGATGGGGCGGGACCTCGCCCTGACAGGCGGCGACCCAGCACCCGAGTTCCTCGAGCCGTCCGAGTGAGCGGGCGGGTTTCGTCAGATCCCGCTGGCGTTCCTCGGCGGCGACGCGTGCTTCGAGATCGGGTGGGTCGACGCGCGGGAACTCGACGTCGGCGGGGGAATCGGAACCGCTGGTCACAGGTCACCTCTCGGACGGATCTTCACGCGAGAACGCTATCAACCGCCCGCTCTGGCAGAAATCCGATGCTATGCGTCATCACTGCCACTTCTCGGCGATCGGATTCGGTCGGAGGATCGAGACATGATCGAACTCACAGTCACCGTCCTGGTCCTGTCCACCCTGGTCATCGGTCTCGAGGTGCTCCGCCGGCGGACCGCTACCGCGCCGGCCTGGGTCCGGCGCGCGCCCTGGCGACTCCACTGGGAGCGCCCCGCACGGACGACTCGGCCGCGGCACCGCATGTCGCAGGACGTGCAGGCCGCGGCCGAGATCCGGAGCTACCGCCGGTGGTGTGCGGGGCGCCTCACAACTGAGGTCGCCGGGAGGTCAGACGGCGTCCCCCGGGCCGACCCGGGGGAGCGGTGCACGCAGCTTCTTGATCTGGGAGGCGCGCACGAAGGCGTACCAGCCGAGGCCGAAGCCACCGTCGGTCGAATCGGGGAAGCGCTCGCGCACCTTCTTGTTGACCATTCGCCCGAGATAGATGCCCTCGATGATCATCAGGAACATCATCACGAACATCGCGAGCGTGACGTACTGCTGCACCACCGGCCCGAGGAACATCGACATGATGAGCACGAGCGCGAGCGGCATGAACAGGCCGACGAGATTGCGCCGGCTGTCGACGATGTCGCGCACGTAGGCGCGCACCGGGCCGCGGTCGCGGGGGAGCAGGTACTTCTCCTCGCCCGCGAGCATCCGGTTGCGACGCTCGGACGCGTCGGCGCGACGCTGCGCGGCGGCCGCCTTGCGCTCCTCCTTGCTCTGCGACTTGCGCGCGGCCTTGCGGCGCTCGCGGGCTTCCTTCGCAGTCAGGGGAGCGGGGGCGACGGGACCGCGACGACGGTTCTCGGCGTCGCGCCGTTTGGGCGTCGGACGCCCCTTACCGGTCGTCGCCTTCGCGGACGCGGAATCGTCGGGAGTCGCGGCCGGGGAGTCCTCGGTCGCAGGAACCTGGTGATCGGCGGAGTCGTCGGAACCACCGCGGCGTAGCAACTTCACACCACCAGGCTATGGGATAGTGGAGAGAAGCGGGAAATTCCGCACGCCATACCACGCTCGGCGCAACTCGTCCACGAGGAATAGATTCCGGCGCGGTACCGTTGAACCATCGGGTTTCGACACGAACGACAGGGAGCGCCCATGACTGTGCAGCAAGAGACCGATACTCACGGCGTCATCCTGACCGAGGCCGCCGCTGCGAAGGCGAAGGCACTGCTCGATCAGGAGGGCCGCGACGACCTCGCACTGCGTATCGCCGTGCAGCCCGGAGGCTGTGCCGGTCTGCGGTACCAGCTGTTCTTCGACGACCGCACGCTGGACGGCGACCTCACGAAAGAATTCGCCGGTGTGACGCTCGCCGTCGACCGGATGAGCGCGCCGTACGTCGAGGGTGCGTCGATCGACTTCGTCGACACCATCGAGAAGCAGGGCTTCACCATCGACAACCCGAATGCCACGGGGTCGTGCGCCTGCGGCGACTCGTTCAACTGAACCGAGAACGCACCTCGGAACCCCGGCGCTTCACGGCGCCGGGGTTCCGTCGTTTCCGCGGTAGTACCGTGGGACCGCTCCGGCTCTCCGTGTGAGCAGCCACACCATCGACATCCGCGGAAAGGCTCAGCCACGTGACTATCGCCGTGACCGGCTCCATCGCCACCGACCACCTCATGCGCTTTCCCGGCCGGTTCGCCGAGCAGCTGCTCGCCGACCAGCTCGCGCACATCTCCCTGAGCTTCCTCGTCGACGACCTCGTCGTCCGGCGCGGCGGAGTGGGCGGCAACATCGCCTTCGCGATGGGTGTCCTGGGCGGAACGCCGGTGCTCGTCGGCGCCCGGGGGGGCCCCAGGACCCCGTTACCCCCCCGGCGGGCGGGCCCCCGGGGAGCCACGTCGGGGGTGCGGGTCGCGCCGCCCCGCCCCCCCCCCCCCG